>JAUYTF010000010.1 GCA_030695285.1 Eubacteriales bacterium
AGGTCGGGAGTTCGAATCTCCCCGGGAACGCCAGAAAGCCCCTAACAGTACTGTTTTCGGGCTTTTTCCGTTTTTGGGAAATTGCCCATTGCTATGTCTGGCACGTTGCCTTTGGTTCGTTGCTGAGGCAAACATTTGCTAATGGAGAAACGAACCGTTTTTTCGCTCCTGCTAAGCGATTTTGTCGTTTGCTAAGCGGAAATTAGCTAAAATCGTTGGCTGCAATCAGCTGGGACACCGTCTTTTTTAGCCCCGGAGAGCGGCGCAACTGCTCGATCAGGTGATCCAACTCCTGCACGCTTTCCGGAGTCTCCGGCGGCTTGACGGCGCGCAAATCGGGGTTGGAATAGAACGCGGTCTCAAACTTCTGCGCGTTGATCTTGCGATCCTCGTCGAGGATGTGTGCATAGACTTTTGTGATCATATCGATCTCGGCGTGGCCGGTGTCGCCCTGCGTCGCCTTGAGATCGCCATGATTCAGCTTGAGTTTGTAGGTCGTGCTGGAGTGTCGGAGAGAATGGAACACGACGCGCGGGAGTCCTGCTTTCGTTCGCAGTGCCTGAAAGGATTCTTCAATGAGGCGACCATCGCACGGCGTCCCCTTTGGCAGGGATATGACAAGATCATGTTCCTCATACTCGTGAACATAGAACTTTCGAAGCTCGTCCTGCGACTTCTTCCACTCGCGCAGGATATAAGCCACCGTCTTGGGCAGCCAGACCTTTCGCACGCTGGATTTCGTCTTTGTCGTCTTGAGGATCAGGCGCGTGCTCGCGTCCCGCTTCATGGGTTCAAAGATATGGAAGATCTCCTTCTTGCCGAGCGCTTCAATCGCGTGCAGGGTTGCGCGGGTGAGCTCCTTGTCGATATAGACAAAGGCGTTGTCCGCCATGATGTCCGCATCGGTCATATGGACGTTGCTCCACGTGAGCCCCAAAATCTCACCCAACCGCAGAGAGCAGGCAAACGACAGGTTCATTGCGATATAGAGCTTGCTCTCTGTGCAGGCTTCGAGCGCGGTTCGGATCATCTCGGCGGTCCAGATATCCCGCGGCTTGTAGTGCACCTTCGGGAGCACTGCGTTGTCGAACGGATTCTTTGGGATCAAATCCCAGCGAACCGCCTGCTTGAACGCGGTACGCATGAGCTGGGCGATTTTTTCGATGTTCGACTCTGACAATAGCTTGGGCGTATGCCCCTTGTTCAGACTGGCGACGGAGTATGTGTTTTGCAGCTTTCGAACGAATTGATCGACACCGCGCACGTTGATCAGCTGGATCGGCGTTGTGCCGAGGATTGGGTTGATGTAGTTGTTGATCAACCCCACATTTGCGTCATACGATGACACGCCCCAGCGTTTCTCGCCATACAGCGTGATGAAATCGCGCAGGAACTCCGCGACTGTTTGCGTGCTTGGCGGAATGAACGATTCGTCGATGAGCTGAACCTCAATCTCAGCTTTACGCTTGCGCGCGTCCTTATAGTTGCGGAAGGTTTCCCACTTCTGCTTGGTTTTCCCGGTGTCGTCTACATAATTGAAGACGACGGAATAGGATTCGTTACGTTTTACTATGGCGGCCATACTTGTCTCCTTTAATTAGTCGTTTTGTTGCTCCAACCATTCGTCGAAGGATGATCGGAGGATCCGTATGGATGCGCCAATGCGTTTTGTCTGAAACGGTTTTTCCCGAATGAGGCGGTATGCCGCGGAGCGGCTGATATCCAGCATTAGGATGATGTCCTCTACGCGGTAGGTTTTCCTATCGGAATGATCCGTTTGCATACCGCAGGTTGCCTGACTCATACGCAGCATGCCTCCTTTCGCGTCTCGACATGGCAACCCGTGGCGGTGTCTTGCAAGCAGAGTATACCGCCACGGGTCACATGAGACAATGTTGTCAATAGATGGTAAGTGCCTGCCAAATTTGCCACGCCTCCCCGGCAGAGCGGGGGCGTTTCAGGCCGCGGATAGCTTGCCGCGTCATAGCTCCGCTCTGCCGCCGTATTGCTGATACGCCGCGCAGAGCAGAGACTCCACCCCAATCGATAGGTGGCCGTGAGGAAGTATCATGATCGCCGTACGCATCATCGCGCTCGATTTGCCAAGCCGTGTCCAAGGAACACACG
>JAUYTF010000122.1 GCA_030695285.1 Eubacteriales bacterium
GGAGGACATCATGGAGCAGCTACGGTTTCATCCGCTCGATATCCGTTTTGAGGCTGCCGCCGCGCTCACCCGCCTCGCCTATCGCGGGAACGACGAGCACTCCGGAGATATGCGCGCGACGATTGAGCATTACTGTAAAAAATACAACGTGGATCGCGGTCGTTTTTCCGGCATCCTGCAGGCCTACGAGCACGTAAAAGAGCATTTGATCTGCGAGGAACAGGAGTTGATCTCCCTGTTCGGGATCCCCGACGGGTTGGAGACCAACCTATACGATCTTGTTCGCCAGCTAAAGTTTAATCTCGGCGACGAGCACGTGCACGATTTGAACCTCCGCATTGAGCTGTGCCTCTCCGGCGAAGCGGACGAGCCAATGTTCGGGCGCGTCGGCGTTTCCGATTTGCTTGCGTATGCGCAGCGCCTGCCGGTATCCGATCCGGTTAAGCTGCTCTTCACCGACGCCATCATCCGTTTCGACGAATACGAAGCGCGGATCAACCTGCTTTTGGATCAGGCGGAGGCGTTGTTGCGCGAAAAGGCGGATTTATTGGAGCCGTATGCCGAGCAGGCGCTCGACTTCTGGAGCGCATTGCCAAGCGAGGACGCGTTCTTCAATCAACTCGCCGCCGAGGGAATCCGCCTCGACTGCCCGCGCGCGGACGTGTACCCGCTGGTGATGCTGTTTACAACCATTGCGGTGCATTCCAATGTCCTGTGCGCAGAACACCTCGGGAAGGAAGAATGCACCATTATCAACTACGGCATATTTGTCGACGAATTCACGCGCAGCGAACGCACAGGCAAGACCGATCTGGAGTCTCTTGCGGGTCTTTTGCACGCGCTGGACGATAAAAAGCGCCTTCAAATTCTCGTTGCCCTGCGGGAACGCCCGCTCTACGGGCAGGAACTTGCCGTCATCACCGAACTCTCCCCCGGAACCGTTTCGCACCACATGGGTGAGCTCGTGGGTGCCGGCCTTGTCACCATTGAAAAACAGGGCGTCAAACTGCTCTATAATCTCAATGAAACACGCCTGAAAGAATGCACGGCGATGATGGAGAAAAACCTGATGCGTTAGTTCTTTAAGCTATGCCTGGCTGTCCCCAAAATGCGCAGAGAGCCGCGTATGCCGCGACTCTCTTTTTTTTGCGCTGATAGAGTGTAAACGATAATGGTTATTCGACGGCTTTGAGCGACTCTACCATGTTGATCCGCTCCAGCTTTGGCCGCATGATGATGTCCACCCCAAACGCAAAGAGGAACGTCAGCACTACCGAGAACACGTAGCTTAACGGTTTGATCACCACATGAAAGCTCACCATGTCAAAGCTGAGCTGGCTCATCACAAAGCTGTGCAGCCATATTCCCATCGGGATGCCTGCAAGCGCGCCCAGCAGCGTGAGCACCAGATTCTCCCGAAATACATACGCCCCTACCTCGGGCGCATAGAAACCAAGCACCTTGATGGTCGCGATTTCGCGAATGCGCTCGGTGATGTTGATGTTACTCAGGTTAAAGAGCACCACAACCGCCAGCGCGCCCGCGCAAACGATGATCACGAAGATCACCAGATTCAGGCTCTGCATCATCCCTTCCACGCGTTCCTGAAAGTCCGAAGTCACGCTCACGTTTGCTGCGCCGTGCTCATCCAGCAGCGTTGCCGCCACCTCGTGCTGATCCGCAAGGGCAGAGTATGCCAACGCGGCTTCATAGGCGCAGGGTTTGTCAAACGTGGTTTCATACGTCGCGGGCGTCATGAGCATATAGTGAAACACATAGTTTTCGAAAATCGCGCTCACGGGCAGCAGAAACTGCCGTGTGTCGTCCACCTTGACGCGAATGCTCTCCCCGACCGAGACATCGGCAATGCGCGCGAGCTTATCGCTGATGGCGACACTTCCGTCAGGCGGATAGTCGAGTGTCTGCCCCTTCATCCGCATGTTGATGAATGAGGAGATGTTTTCATCTCCCGTCGCGATGACGTTGACGCTCTTTTGCCCGTCTTTCGTGTATGCCGTAATGATATCCGATCCTACAAACACGCTTGAGGCGAGGATATCCCCCGTCTCCTCCTTGAAAGCTGCCTGTTGCCGGTCGTTTTTCGGCTCTTCGAACACCACCGCAAAATCGTAGGTCATGATGTTGTCAAACTGATCCGCGGCGATGTTGGCGATGGAATCCCGAATACCAAAGCCCGTAATCAGC
>JAUYTF010000123.1 GCA_030695285.1 Eubacteriales bacterium
GGGTCTTCTGCGCGGGGGATTCCGCCTTGATCGAAAACTCTTTGATGAGTCGCCGCGCCTCGGCGTTGATCTTTTGCCCGCGCATGAAGAGTTTTCCATTGAGCGACGGGCGGTCAAAATAGGTGGAGATGATGTTATCCGCCAGCGAAGCCTCGCCTGCGGTGCCGTCGATCATGCGATCCTCGGGCACATACGCCAAGCCCGCCTCGCGCCGCTTTTTGATGATAAGGCGCGAGATATCCTTCCCATTGAGCAAAATTTTGCCCGTTGTATGGTCGGTCAATCCCGCGATGGCGCGAATCAGCTCGTCCTGTCCGTTTCCCTGTACGCCCGCGATGCCGAAGATTTCCCCGCGCTTGACGGCAAGGGAGATATCTGTTAGCTTGCACTGCCCCTTTTGCGCGAGGCCAAGCCCCTCCACCGTGAGCACTTTCTCAGGCTCCGGCCAGGGTTTCTTTTTCTCGTCGTAAGAACTGATGAGGTCGCGCCCGATGATGCGCGCGGTGAGCTCCTCCATTGATATATCTGCGTTCTCAAATGTGCCGCAGCTCTCGCCGTTTCGCATGATCGTGATGCGGTCGGAGATCTGCTTCACCTCGCCGAGTTTGTGCGAGATAAAGAGAATGGTGTGCCCAAGCGTCCGGAATTTCTCCAGCTCTTCAAACAGCCCTTCCGTCTCCTGCGGGGTGAGTACCGAGGTCGGCTCGTCGAGAATGATGATCTCGGCATTTCTGTAGAGCGTCTTTAGAATCTCCACTTTCTGCTTTGCGCCGACGGAGAGCTCGGAAATTTTCTTCGTGACATCGATGTCAAAGTTATATTGCTCCGAAATGGCGCGGGTCTTTTCCACCGCCGCTTTCTTGTTGAGAAAGAGTTTGCTCTTACGTGGCTCCATGCCGAGCACGATGCTCTCGGCCACCGTAAACGACGGAATCAGCATGAAGTGCTGGTGCACCATGCCGATGCCTGCGCCAATGGCCTCCAGCGAATTGTGAAACGCCCGCTCCTCACCGCGCAGATAGAGCTTTCCCGCCGAGGGCTGCTCTATGCCGAAGAGAATTCTCATGAGCGTGGACTTGCCCGCGCCGTTTTCGCCGACGATGGAATGAATCTCGCCTTTTCTAAAATCGACGGAGATGTCCTTGTTCGCAACGACGCCATTGGAATAAACCTTTGTAATGTTTTTGAGCCGTAAAATCGAGTGTTCCAGAGGTATCCCTCCCTTTGCTAACAGTTCGAATGATGAAGTGAACGGGCGATGTTTTTTGAAAAAGGCGGGGTAACAAACCAGATGCCCTGCCCTTTTCAAAAAAGCAGGAGATATGCTCTATTTAGCATAGAGCACCACTCCTGCAATTTCCAGTGTTACTTTAGTTGACTTTGGCAGTCGCCTTGGTCTTGATGTCCTGCCATGCGGCATCATCGGCAACTGCGCTGATGACGCTCACTTCGCCGGCAGCAACCTTGGCAACCTGCGCGGCGATCTGGTCGCGGATTTCTTGCGGAACCATGCTGATGTACTGATCGTTTTTGATGAGGCCGACAGCACCTTCCTTGATGCCGAGGGTCTGCGCGCCGGTAGGATAGGTGCCTGCAATCAGCATATCCACCGCGTACTTGACGGAAGCGCCACAATCCTTGTAGAAGGAGGTGACAATCGTCGCCGCGAGGTTCGGCTGACCGCTGAGGGCGATGGTCTGGTCGCTATCCACGCCGAAAGCATACTTGTCTGCTTCCGCAGCGGCTTCGAATACGCCGAGGCCTGCGCCGCCCGCTACCTGCCAGACGACATCCGCGCCATTAGTGTACATGTTTAGCGCGATTTCCTTGGCTTTTGCGGAGTCGGTGAAGCTTTCCGGATAGCCAATGAGCACCTGCACGCCGTTTTCATAGCAGCTCTGGCAGAATCCGCTGACAAAGTCGTTCATGGCTGGGAAGTCCATGCCAACCACGATACCGACGATCTTGTCTGCGTTTGCTTTCTCCATTGTGCTGGTGGTCACCAGCGACGCTGCGGTGCCGGCAATATAGCCGAGTTCCGGCGTGTTGTAGGTGACGGCGTAGACATTGGGCAGGTCTACATGGTTGACATAGTCAAAGTTGAAGAACAGCTGGTCGGGATACT
>JAUYTF010000130.1 GCA_030695285.1 Eubacteriales bacterium
GCTGATGCGCAGCAACCAGGTTCTCACAACTGCTTAATCAAGCCGGCAAAGGCTTTTGCGTCAAAATAGTCCCAGATAAATTCGCTTTCGTGGTCTGAGAGGACCAGGGCTTTGAGTTTCATGCGAGTTTTAACAATTCCGTTCCTGAAATAGAGCAAGCGTTGCTATTAAGCGCGCGCGATGGGGAAAATAGACTTGTTCTGATATAACGATACACGCTCTTTGGAGTTCTGTAAAGTGCGGCGGATGCCCGGACCGCATCAAAAACCCGCCCGGGCTACCCGCGGGCGGGAAATCGCGCGAAGAAATTGCACCGCAGCGCGGAAAGACGACGCCTGTCACGACTCGTGATACAGTTTCTTGAGCGCATTCATGCCATGCAGAATGCAGAGGCGAACGTTTTGCGCACTAGACTCCGCGTCGTGCGCTTGCAGCGCCTGCACGATGGACTCATGCAGCTTAGCGGACTTGGGGATGTCCGGCGCGAGCGTAAGATGCTGGCGGATGAGCCGCGAGATCGTGTTTTCAAAGCTCTTAAACGTCATGGAATACACCGCGTTACCCGAATACAGAATGATTAGATAGTGAAAGCGAACCATCGGCTCCACCGCGTCCAGCGGATGCGCCGCGTTTTTGATGCATTGCGCGAGCACGCGGAGCGTCTCTATTTCCTCCGCCGAGGCGTGAAGGCTCGCTAATCGCGCGCTCTCGCACTCGATGAGCACGCGAAGATCGACAAGATTGCACAGCAGCGGATAATCCAGACGGAAGCTGTCGCAGCTCATGAGCGCGCTGAGCACCTGAAGTGTGCCGTTCTTCTTATAGTCGGCAATAATGCTTCCCTGCCGCGGAATGATGCGGATAAACCCCTGGCTCGCCAGCTCCAAAATGCCGGTGTTCACCAGGGAACGGCTTACGCCGAGTTCCTGCGCGAGTTCGCGCTCCGGCGGCAGCTGCTGGCCGACCTGATATTCTCCGGAGAATATCTTCTGCTGCATCGCGTGGACAAACGACTTTTTTAAGCCTTCTTGTTTCATAATATTCTGTTAACCGGTTGGCTTCCTTCCTGATTGTTTGGCTGCGGCGTGCTATGCACGCGGTGCGCTAGAAAAAATCCCTGCGCCGCAAGGTATCTATACAGGCAAGCGCTTCGATTGCGCCTGTGGGGAAGCAAAGGTGAGAAGTCAGCGCAGAAACACAATGGTCAGACAGATGCAAACCTGCCCGATGTAGTAGAGCGAGAGGTTCATCGCGCGAAATGCGGGATACGGGTGCCGGCCAAACTGATTGAGCACCAGCAGCACGTCGCTTGCGGCAAAGAGTAGCCCGCCCAGCGCAAAGAGCGCACGACCCGCTTGCGGTTCCAGAAAAAACAGCGTCACCGCAAAAACCGCCATGAGGAACACCACGCATAGATATACGATGCCGATTATCTTGATTACTCCGCTGACCTCCACACAGGAGAGAACAAAGCGGAGCAGGAAAAACGAGAGGATCGCAGCCGCGGGCAGCGCATAGAGCATTGCGCCCGGCGCACGCGCAATCAGCGCGATGAGGTAGGCGACATGCCCCAGCAGGAATGAACCGATGCCGACCATAAAGGCAGCCTTTGAGCGGCCCGTGAGCAGAAAGCGCAGATTGAGGCAAACATCCCCAACCGCGCCGAGCATCAGACCCAGCACGATCCACTTTGCATAGGTGAGATCGGCCGAAAGAGAAGATGCGAAGAGGCCCGCGAGCACGAAGAGCAGCGACGCGGCTCCTTTGAGCAGGAGAGCTGAGAGCATTTGCCTTCTGTGCTCAAGCACGATGAAGACCGCCTCCGCCACACAGCCGGAGAGAAGCAGGGCGATGATATATGTGGCCACCGACATTGCCCGCCTCTCTGAAACCCGTCTCTCTGAAACATTAAAAAAAGATTGCATAAAAGCAATTTATAATTTTGTTCCTATATACTTGATTATATCAGCGTAACGCTGTCTTCACAAGAAAAAGCGCGTGTTTATTAGCGATTTTTAGAATTCGTTGCGATTATCTCCGTCGGTTTGAGAGAAACGGCAAGCACCAAATAGACTTGCATTGCATACCGCATTCTTTTGATCGCATAAAAACACGATGAAACAGTGTGTTTTGATCCAACTTTGGCTTTACATGCATGGGTTTTTATAAACATGTGCCATATTTCGCCGCCTGCAAAACGTTTTTCTGCGCAGATGTAGAAATAATTCATCTAACGCGACGCCCTCGCGCCTGTGGCGAAAAAACGCCTCCCGGTTGTCCGGGAGGCAAATATGGAATCTACTTTTGAGTTAGTGCGCCCTACAGCGTCGCTTTCCAGAGGCCGTGGAGGTTGCAGTATTCGTAGGCCGCGACGACCTTCGAGCCGCCGAGCGCAAACACCGCTTCGGGAGCGCCGCCGACGGTGAGGCACTTGCGCTGGCCGCCATCTTCGGTTTGCAGATAGATCCAGGCGATGTGGTGCTCTTCGAGCATGGGGTGATCGATGCTGCCGACATGGACGGTGCATTTGTCGCCCTCGATCTTGATGACGGGGACGTGTTTTTCCTGGCTCGCGTCCACGCTACCGGGGATGAGTTCGGTCATGTGCTGGCCGCAGCAGCTCATGGGTGCGCCGGAATCGTGAATCATGCCAACGAGGTTGCCGCAGATGTCGCAGCGGAAGAAACGGGTTTCACAAGTCATGATGAAGTTCCTCCTTGATGTTTTTTCCATTTTTTGGTTACAATCAGATCAAACCTGCTCTTTTGCCGCGTGCGGCAGGCTCTGTTGCGGCGCAGCGCGCAAAAGAAACAAGGATGACGGGGGAGATAGTCAGGCGGCAAAACAGGCCGCAGTCGTTGAATGGATTCTACCACTCATCATACATTAGAACCGTAACATTGTCACTATCTAATAACAATTCTTGTTAGCGACATGTATACGACCTATCTTTATTATAGGACGTAATCTTGAAAAAATCCAGAAATGCAGCGATTGTTTGAAAGAAAGTCAATATAGGACATCATTCAAAAGAGCCAGATTCTTAAAAACACCAAATAAAGACTCATTTTAAAAGAAAATCAGCACAAATGAAGAAAACACGGTATAATCAGGAAAGAGATCATTCGGGAGGAACAGCATGGGACTCGACGCATATTTGCCAATCTGGAAACAAATCACGAAAGAAGACCAGCAGGCGCTAGAAGCCGCCGCGGTTCACCGAAGCGTGCCCAAAGGCACAATTCTCCACAACGGCTCGGCGGACTGCATCGGCGTGCTGGTGATCAAGAGCGGACAGCTGCGCTCCTATATCGTCTCCGACGAGGGCAAAGAAGTGACGCTGTATCGCCTCTTGGAGCGGGATATCTGCCTGTTTTCCGCGGCTTGCATGATGTCCAGCATCCGCTTTGAGGTCACGATCGAGTCCGAGAAGGATTCTGACGTCTGGCTGATTCAAACGGAGGCGTATCATGCGGTGATGCAGCGCAGCGCGCCGCTGGCCAACTACACCTGTCAGGTGCTAGCCTCGCGTTTTTCCGAGGTGATGTGGCTCATGGATCAGATTCTATTCAAGCGGTTCGATGCAAGATTGGCAACGTTTCTGCTGGAGGAGAGCACGATTGAGGGCTGCGATGCGCTCGATATCACGCATGAGAAGATCGCAAACCACATGGGCACCGCGCGCGAGGTGGTGACCCGCATGCTCAAGTATTTTCAGGAAGAGGGCATGGTCGCGCTCACGCGCGGCGGGGTAAGCATACTGGATCGCGCCAAGCTCGACGCAAAGGCAGGGTAATTTTTTTCCGGCTTAATAGGAGTCAGTCATAATAGACCTTATTCAAGTTTGGCGATTCATTCGCCGAATTTGTTGATTTTGTAGGGGTGGATATCATCCGACCGCATAACCGAAAGAACCGCAAAGCGCCGTCCGGGTGGAGCCGGACGGCGCTTGTTGCGTTGCTTGCAGTTTCTTTTATGGGAT
>JAUYTF010000140.1 GCA_030695285.1 Eubacteriales bacterium
TTTGGTCACAATCACGTTCCCGGGTTGCGGCGCAGGCGTGGGCGAAGCAACCGGTTCGGTCGTCGTTTCGATGACAAACGGGCCAAACGTTTCATACGTTGTCAGCCCGAACGCGTTCTTGGCATACGCGTGGATGTAATACGTACCCGGATCGCCAAGCCGCAGTGCGCCGTCGTAGTTGCGATACGTGATGCCTGCAGTGGCGCACGTGCCGATCTGATAGCCGCGGGCGACAAGTTCAGATTCTGCGTCTGTATACGTCAGTGTCACTGAGATCCGACCCGACGTCGCGGTGCCGACGCGATAGTCTGTAGAATAATCTGTTTATTTGGCATCACGTCTCATCTGGAAAAGCGCAACGAACGAAAACCTTGTCAGCCCTCTGCGCTGGCGGTCTCGTCCGGATAGCTGATTCTCCCTTTTCCGTCCTGTTTGGAGCGATACATCATCGCATCCGCTTCCGCGAGCATCTGCGCATAGGTGGTCTCCGGCCCCATCTGCACCACGCCGAAGCTGCAGGAAACGCAAACCCCGCCTTCCAGCTCCAGCTTGGAAACCGCCAGTTTCACACGGTCGAGCAGCAGAACTGCATTCTTCAGCGTCACATTTGGCAGCAGCATCACAAACTCATCCCCACCCCAGCGCGCGATGGTGTCCGAGTTGCGCAGTTGATTTTGCATGAGCGCAGCGATCTTGATGAGCGCAGCATCGCCCATTGCATGGCCGTAACGGTCGTTGATCTGCTTGAGATTATCCACGTCTACAAACACCATGCAAAGCGGGAGGCCTTGTCTGCGGCAGAAATTCATCCAGCGGCGCGCTTCCTCTTCCAGCCTTGCTCGCGTTGCCGCATTGGTCAAGAAGTCTTTTGCGCTCGCCAGCTCCAGCTGTGCCTTTGCCTGAAACTCACGCCGCGCATATTTATCGTTACCAACTGCTTTCACCGCGCAAATTACAATCGTAAGCGCAGCATATACCAGCGCCGCTATGTACTCTTTTGGCGTCATAGAATCGATAAAGAAGTAAGCAAACAGGAAATAAGCGGCCGCGCCGGTTAAGGCGAGCGCAAGCATGTTTCCGCTTCGGTTTGGAACGATAAAAATGACAAGGATCGTCAGAATCAGCCCCATGGACTGTATCATGAAGTCTGGCGATTCATAAAGCTTTAAAACAAACAGATATAGTAGAATTGCCACTGCCTCCAGCGTGGTAACAAGCGCTGCGAACGCAGCAAACGTGCGGACGCGCTGTAGTTTGCGGATCATCAGAATGACTAAAATCGAGAAACAATAGCGGGTGATTGCAACGATCATGCGCTCCGTTTGCCCTTGAATGAAGATGATATCGCATATGAGAAACATAAAATTACACACGCTGGCAATCCCTGCAAAAACGTGAATGATTTTCTGCGCTGGGCCTAGGTTGGTTGCCTCAAATATGGTACGCGCCTGCTTGTTTGCTGCAGCCGCTTCCTTTGCATGATTTATTGACACAATCGTTCACCTATAGGGGTTCCGGTCCTGTATCGTGAAACAAGCGCACTCCGGCGCTGGCAGATCCAGTAATAGTATCCAATCCATTTTACACAAATTAAGCGTAATTACAAGCGAAATTTATTGAACAATCGATACCGCCTTCATATCGGTTGTGATCGGACAGAAAATCAGACACGATCGCTAACTCCTTCACTGGATTGCACAAAAAAACGAACGGTTTGGCGATACAACGCGCTCTACCCTGCATGGTATCGCATTCTGGCGCGCAGCTCCATCCGCCTGTTAATTTCGATCCTTCTTTGGCTTTGCGCTGCTATAAACAGCTTTTCTTCTCTCCGGTAGCGTTGAAAAATCATGTCAGAATTGGACGTCTACCACACAGGGTATGGTATCACGGGCAGATTTTGCAGATACTGCTCATTTATGAACGAACCTTGCATGCATGTTCTCGCTATGTCCGCGCTTTGCTTTCGTTTTTCTCCGCTCCGGAGACGGCCTTGGTCATCTGCCAGCACAAGATCGCAACGCCCAGACTCAGCATGATGTCTCCAACGCTCGCAAACCCCAGCGGCATTCCCGCGGGGCCGATGCGGATCACATCCCCCAGAAACGGCAGCCGCGTTGAAGCATCCGCGAGACAATACGCGTATACCCGTCCCTCGGCAAGCTGGGTGAGCCGCTCCCCTGCGCCGCTTGCCAGCGCGGCAGCAACCGGCATACACCCGCCGTTAAAGACAATGACCAAAAAATTGAGCAGTGTGCCGGTAAACGCAAACAACGGCCAGACAGGCCGCCGGTGGTTGAGCAATATAAATAAGAAAAGCAGGCTATATTGGATCAGGCACACGATGACTGCGCCCGTTTGCGGAACAAGGAACCGCGCAGCCCCCGCCTTAAGTAAGAAAGCTGCGATGGGCAGGAGCGCGCCGTAGAGCGAATAATGCGACACCTTGCTCAGCGAGCCGCCGGTGAGCAGACCGAGCAGTAAGCCGAGCAGCGCAAAAACAAGTAGAATCATATCGTATAGAGCAGTAGCTTTTCAGCATCTTCCGGGCGCAACCGTGGTTCAATGCTGAGAAAAACCTTGACCACTTTCGGATCCAGCTGCGTGCCGGCTACCTCCTCCAGAATCTCTCTTGCCCGTGCTTTTGTCTGGCCCGCGCGATAAGGGCGATCTGTTGTGATGGCATCATAGGTGTCCGCCACGGCGAGTATCGCGGCAGAGAGCGGAAGCTCTCCCGCGGCAGGGCCTTCCGGCGGGTATCCCGTGCCATCATATCTGCGGTGGTGATAGAGCACCGCGTCATTCACCACCTCGGAGAGATTGATACTCTCGATGATGCGCCTGCCAACCACGGGATGCTGCTTGATGATATCATACTCTTCCTCGGTCAGCGGGCCTGGTTTGAGCAGCACCGCGTCCTCCACGCCAATCTTGCCCGTGTCGTGCAGCAGCGCCGCCATCATCACCTGATCGGTAAACGAGCGCGAGCAGCTCATTGCCTTGCAGATCTCGCAGCTTAAGTAAGCAAGGCGATGCGAGTGTCCGCGCGTATAAGGGTCTTTGGCTTCGATTGCCTCAACCAGCGAGGCGATGGTACGCAGGAGAATCGTGTGGCTATCGAGGTATATCTTAAACGAATATCGCGCCAGCATGAGCGGCCCCATGAAAAGCACGATCCAAAGATAAGCGTTTGCCTGCGTGAGAATGTAGCCGATGACAAGACCGAGCGGTATCGTAGCCAGAATGTTTGGCAGGATGCCGCCGATGTTATCGCGCAGCAGGGCAAAAAATCTTCCCTGTTCGCTGAGCTTGAAATACAGGATGAAGAAAATGAGATTCCCGAGAATGGCGACAAAAGAAAAAGCGACCGCGCCAAGCACGACGCTCCAGGTGAACACCGTGCCACCCGCTTTCTGTGCGATGAGGTTATAGACAAGTCCGCCGATCCATATGGAAATCAACACATTCGAGACGTTGAAAAACTCCTTGAGAGAGGCGCGCAGCCACGGCGAATAGTACTTCTTCGTGTTTGCATCCTGTATCATGCTCAACATCGTTGAGATAGTAAAAAGGACGACCGCCAACGCTACGCCCTTGGTGACCACACACGCAACAACAGGAACAAAACTGATCTCCATTGTCTTGTCAGAAGTGATGTAAATGGGCATCATGTGACAAATAACAAGGACAGCCAACAGGACTATACAATAAACGATGTTGTCGAACAAGGTTTGCGGGTCCTGAAATAGTGCGAATGCTTGATACGCGCTCGTAGCAAACACCGCGGCACCAATAAGTCCGACACATAACATGTACAGCTTCTGTTTCTTCATTCGTCACACCCTTAGACACATCACATCTACTTAACAAAACATTAACAGGTCCGGCTAGGATCTCACAACGAGTTTTTTCGTTTGTTTGCTTTTCTTATCTGACAAAGAAAAATGCGCCGCTGGAAAGCACAAGAGCAGCCAGAGATGCGAGCGCCATGAGAATCTTCTTCATGTGGATATAGCCTCCTTCTTTGGATCTCTGTTCTTCGCTAATCGAACAGGCTATATCCGCTACGCTATTGCCGGACCTGTTAATTTTTCAAATAACACACTTGACTAAGTTTTTCTGCGCTCGGCGCATGGCGCACAAGCACGTTGTTCTAAACGATCGTTCTTTCGCAGCCGGCGCGTTACGCTTCCTGCGAATAGACCTCGAGTTTACGGTTGATCGCGTCGAGCACGCTCTGCACCACCGCGGTGTCCTGATCCGGCTCGGCATACACGCAGCCGATCAGCGGCGTGTTCTCCGGCAGGCAGTACACCTGGGAAACGATGATCGCGCGCGCGTTGGAGTGAATGCGCTCCACGCTCGCAAGCTCAAAAAACGAAGCGCCGCCGGTGCATGCTTTCACCGCATCCAGCGTTGCTTGCGCGATGCACCGCATACGCGAAAACGGAATCGCACTGCCGATGCTCGTTCCGTTGAAACGCTCTTCTTCCCGCGCGAGCACGACGGTGACCTCGACCTCTTTGCCGGAGGAGCGCATGCTGATTCCGGAATAGATCAGGCGAAACCCCATGCCGGAAATGATGTTGGAGGCAACCTGCGCCACGCTGATGATGTGATAATCGATGTCGATTCCGTAACGGGCGGAAACCGCGGACTGCACATCCCGTACGATCGATTTCACATTGCGGCGATTGCTCGCCAGAACGTGAATTTCAATCGGCTCCTGCGTCTCGGAAAAAACCACATGAGAAGCATAAACGCCGTTGAGTTTTGAAATCAATGACTGCCAGTCGTTTACCGTGCCGTATTGTCCGTCCATGTTTTTCTCCTGTTCATCGTATGCGCTGCTTCTGATGTGATGTGGTTGCAAATTTATGCTATGTCATACATTATATCCCTTGTGATATGCATGTGCAAGAAAAACAACATGATTTGGAATTAACATGTAACGAATATTCCCACTGGCGACTGTTTCGCGGCCAGATGATCCTGTTGCGCAAAACAGCGTCATCGCTGGAAAAATGCGAAGAATCGCGGATAATGCAGCGGTTACATTCTGACAACAGCCGTTCGATCCGTCAATTCGATTAAATCACACGCGCATCCAACAAAGCCCTGTGGTGCGTCCTCACAAGCTCGATTTTACACCGTCACAGCGGTTGGAAAACAAGGGTTTGCGCCAAAGTATTCATTCCCGCGTGCCGGATGAACGATAGTACCGCCCGCGCGCCGCCGTGCCTTTGCCATATTGAATAGCGCGCTGCGGGCAGCGGTTGATGCAGCCCATGCATTGTGTGCATTGCCTCTTGACCCATTGCGGCTTGCCGTCTTCCAGCGCTATGGCATGGATCGGGCAAATCCGCGCGCAAAGCCCGCAGGCGTTGCAGTTGTCATCCGCGAAAAACGGCTTTGTGAAGCGCGCAAACGCGTTGAACATCGGGCGCACCAACGCGGTTTTCACCATCGCTCCTGCGCCTTCATGCACATCGTATGCACAAGTATGCGCCAGAACTGCATCAGAAATCGATGCCAGTTTCACATGTGCTACATCTATCTTACGCTGCTCCAGTTCGGGGCTATCGACATCATAACCGATGAT
>JAUYTF010000141.1 GCA_030695285.1 Eubacteriales bacterium
GGGCTCCGTCTTGCCTTTTTCCGCAAAGTCGGAAATTGCGCGGCCGTCTGTTCCTGCTTGAGTGGACTGATCATGGTTTCATGCGCTCTTAGTCAAAAAAACCAGCGCTGTTCTGTCCGTTTCTATGCGCTATTGCTTATTATTGCTCCATGAACCCAAGCAGCCGCCCGTAAGCATCTTCCCACGCCTGTGAGTGTTTCGGTTCGTAAACCACGGGTTCCACCGAGCGGCGCACGACATCCCTCGCCTCGGAGATGTCCTTTAGCTCGCCAAGTGCGACGGCCTGCATGAGCGCGTTGCCCAACGCGGAGCCTTCGGCGGGGCCTGCCACCACGCGGCGATCCAGCACATCCGCCGTCATCTGGCACAGCAGCGTGTTACCGATGCCGCCGCCTGTGATGTTGAGCGTATCGATCCGCTCGCCCTTCATCTTCTCGAGCCACTCCAGCGCCCAGCGGTATTTCAGTGCGAGGCTCTCGTAGACGCAGCGCGCAAGTTCGCCCGGTGTTTCCGGCGCTTTTTGCCTGGTACGCGCGCAATAGCGCATGATCTTTCCGCACATATCCCCCGCAGAGAAAAACGGCGCGTCATCGGGGTCGATGATCGCGGCAAACGGCTTTGCCTGCGCGGTCAGCATATCGATCTCTTTCCATGTATAATTACTGCCCTGCCGCGCCCATTCGCGGCGGCATTCCTGCATGATCCACTGCCCCATGATGTTCTTGAGCGGACGGAAACCGCCCTGCACCGTGCCCTCGTTGGAAAAATTCGCCTGAAAGACGGAATCGCCCAAGAGCGGCTCGTCTGTCTCAATGCCAAAGAGCGACCATGTGCCGGAAGAGCAAAACGCAAAGCTGCCTTCGCCGGGAATCGCCGCGACGGCGGAGGCCGTATCGTGTGTGCCGACCGCTGCAAAAGGCACCCGCGAAACGCTCAGCTCCGCCGCAACCTGCGGCAGCAGCCGCCCGCGAAGCGCGCCCGCGCGGTCGATAGGCGTGAAGATCCCCTCTGGAATACCGAGTTTGCGGATCAGGTCAAAGTCCCAATCCTGCCGCGAAACACTGAAAAGGTTCGTGGTGGTGACGTTGGTGTATTCGCTCCGCTTCTCTCCCGTGAGAAAATAGCCCAACAGATCCGGCATCAACAGCAGCGTTTTGGCCTGCTTGAGCGCGGAATCTCCCGCGTTGACGCGCCGCGTGAGCTGATAGATGGTGTTAAAATTCATTGCGGCGATGCCGGTGCGCGCAAATATCTCCGCCTTGGAGGCGATCTGCCAACTCGCGTGCATCTCCTCGTCCGTCGCGTCACGATAGCAGCGCGGGTTTTCGATGAGCGCGCCCGCTTCATCCAGCAGGCCGAAGTCTACGCCCCAGGTGTCAATACCAAA
>JAUYTF010000147.1 GCA_030695285.1 Eubacteriales bacterium
AGCCGCCGCCATAGACGTTGACGAAAACGTCAAACTTCGAAAGCGTATCGGTGAGGGTAAGGGGGGCGCGGACGATCATCTTCAGCGTTTCCATACCGAAGTAGTTGTCCAGTTCGCGCTTGTTGATCGTGATGCTGCCGCTGCCGGGGAGCAACCGAACGCGGGCAATGGACTTTTTCCGTCTGCCGGTGCCAAGATATTGCGTACTTGCCATGTTCTTGTTCTCCTCTCGTTATTTCAGCGTAAGCGGCTGGGGCATCTGCGCGGCGTTCTTGTGCTCGGGGCCGGCATAAATGCGAACCTTTTTGAGCATCTTGTCGCCAAGCGGACCTTTCGGCATCATGCGGCGAATCGCCTCATAAACGGCGAATTCTGGCTTGTTTGCCATCAGCGTACGATAGCTCACCTCGCGGATGCCGCCCGGATAACCGGTGTGGTGGATGTGCTTTTTCTGATCAAGCTTTTTGCCGGTCAGACGCACTTTACCCGCGTTCACGATGATCACGTGATCGCCGGTGTCGACGTGCGGGGTGTATATGGGCTTATGCTTCCCTCTGAGGATAGCTGCTACCTGGGAAGAAAGACGGCCGAGGACCATGTCTTGTGCATCCACCACGTACCAGCTGTGCTCGACGGTTTCGCCCTTTGCCATATAGGATTTCATGGCGATTCCTCCATCATATTCATATCGATTGAATTCTGTTGTGTTATTGAGCGCACACTCCCGGGGCTGTGGTAGCACTTGACCCAATGGCACACCGATTAGTTTAACAAACGCTCTGTAAGGTGTCAACCCCGAAAACAAAGAAAACCGCGGAATTCTCCGTGTTTCGGACGATTCCTCAAAGTATTTCCCTATATGCCCCGCAAACGTGCTCCGCCCAGCGGGAGAGAGCGTAGATTTGCGTTACGCGCGCGCCTGTCTGCTCCAGCGCGGCAAGGTGTTTTGGCGTGTCTTTATCGCGCAGCACGCGGGAAATTGCCGCAAAAAGCGCGGCAGAATCCTGCGGGGGAAAGAAGACGCTCTGTGGGAGCGCGAGGTCTTTCTGCGCGTCGATTGCGCTGGCAAGCACTGGCGTGCGGCAATGCGCAGCCTCGATGAGCGCGTAGCAAAAGCCCTCCTGCCGGCTGGGCGAAAGAAAAACATCCGCCATATGGTAATACGAGGCGACGTCCTCGCGCGGCGGCAACAGAAGCACCCAATCCGGCAGCTCGGCAGAGCCAAGCTGGGCTAAGATGCGCCGGCGCACTTCGTCCAGACACGAGGAAAGCACGATAGCAAGCGTGACGGACAGCTCTTCGCGCTCGCGCAGCAGACGCACAGACTCTAGCGCGAGATCGACACCCTTGATCTCGAAATTATAGCCGAACATCAAGGCGATCTTCGCCGTCTCCGGCAGAGGTAGCGACGCGCGCACACGAGCATCGAAACGATCCAGCCGCTCAAACGCGATGGCATTCTCCGCGACGCGGACGCGCTCCTTCGGGATACCGTCCGCGATCAGGTGCGCCGCGACCGAATCGCTACAGCAGACGAAGCGGGAGACTGTGCTAAAATACAGCATGTGCGGTATGCGCAAGATCGGATTTTTCGGAAGCTCGATGTGATTGTGCAGATGCAGTACAGTTTTCACGCGGTGTCCGCAGATTTTGCAGGCGAGCCAAGCCGCGATCTTCTCCGAAAAATGGATGAAGTGCTCGTGCAGGATATCCGCATGCGTCTCCTTCAGCAGAAGGCGCACCTGCCGCGCGTAGGAGAAGAACCCGCCGCGCGTAAGAAAGCGTACGTCATGCCCTAGCGCCATCTCTCGCGTCCAATTCTGCTCGCTTGCGCGGGGCGGAAGCACATAGACCGTTTTGCCGCCGTTATCGCCCAGCAGTCGCTCCAGCGCGTGCAGCGACGCGATAAAGTTGCCCGCGTACGGCGCGCCGTAGTCGGTCAGGTGGAGGACGGTTTTGTTCTCAAATAGATTTGGCAATAGCGGTCTCCTCAGATTTGCGTTAGCAGTTCCAGCAGCTCGTCAAACGCACACACTACGCGCTCGACTGCGGGATGATGGTAAAACACGCAGAACCCCTCTGTGCCATCAAATGGTGCGCTGGTTTCCGACCAGAGCAGAATGCGCTTGCCGGTGGCTGTCGCGAGCGCCATGCCGAGCTCGGCATGCGTGCCAAAGCGTCCTGGCAGCAGCAGTACGATCAGCTCCGCCTCCAGCACCCCGCGCGATTCCGACGCGGCGACATGTTGCTTGAAGGCGGGGTCGGCTTTTGACACGTCCCCGTGCGTCGTCCAGTCATAGGTGCGCACATGCCCGGCGGCAGAGAGCGCAGCCGCTGCCTGGTTCACTTTATCGGCGTTGAGTACGCCGCTTGCCACATAAAACTTCATCTGCTTTATAGTTCCTCGTCATCATCCGCTTCACAGCAGCAGCTGCCGGGGACAGCGCCTTTGGCGAGATCCTCCGCGCGAAGGCCGGGGCCGGGATCGCCGATGAGCCAGTGTTTGCGGCAAAGGCCGATGTATTTGTCGCTCGCGCCGAGGACGACCTGTTCGCCGACCTTCGTGATGCCGCCCATGCCGTCGAGGCGCGCGTTGTTGGTCGCCTTCTTTCCGCACCAGCAGATGGTTTTGACTTCTTCGATCGTATCCGCCCGGGCAAGTAAGCGTGCGCTGCCGGAGAAAAATTCCCCGCGAAAATCTGTCTTGAGTCCATAGCAGATGATCGGGACGTCGAAATCGTCCACGATGGGCAGCAGCATATCCACCTGCTCGACGGAGAGAAACTGCGCTTCGTCGATGATCAGGCAGTCGTACTCGCCCGCGCGTACTTTGCCCCAGTCGATCTGGTCAAAGAGGATGCAGTTGGCTTCCAATCCGCTGCGGGAGCGGATGGTGTAGGTGCCGTCGCGTGTGTCCACACCGGGCTTGATGAGCAGCGCTTTTTTGCAGCGCTCCTGATAGTTATACCAAACCATAATGGCATTTGCGGTCTTGCTGGACCCCATCGCGCCATAACGAAAATAGAGCTTTGCCATAAATCCTCCGGAACGTATTGTGTGAAATCGTGTTTTGTCTGGCAGCGTGAAACCTGATAAGAAGAATGAGAAGGCGCCGCGGCGAATGCGCTTCGACGCGGCGCCCAGAGAACGGAATGAGAGGTGCAGAGATTATCTGCGACCCTTGTCGTAGGGGATGCCCTCAGCCTTTGGCGCGCGGGACTTCTTGCTCGTTAAAACAAGCACGATCATGGTGACAACATATGGCAGCATGAGATAGATGTATTCGCTGGCTTTGATGCTATCGAATTTCGGCAAGAACGGAATACTGCCGCTGTAGGAGCCGAGAATTTTGAACAGCGCGAAGAACAGCGAAGCGCCGAGAATGTTTATCGGCTTCCAGTTGCCAAATATCATGACCGCGAGGGCTAAGAAGCCATAGCCTGCGACCGTGGACTGAAACGCGCTGCCCGCAGCCAGCGTATAGGCAAGGCCGCCGATGCCGCTGAGCAGGCCGGAGATAAATACGCCCGCGTAGCGAATGCGATAGACGTTGACACCCACAGAGTCCGCCGCCTGCGGATGCTCGCCACAGGCACGGAGGCGAAGGCCAAAGCGCGTTTTATAGAGCACGACAGTGGTGATGATGAAGATGAACACCGCCCAGATCGTGGTTTGATAGAAGCTCTTGAACAGAAACGTCTGAAAGAAGGTTTCCTTGACGGCGATGCCGAACGTTTCCTGCGTCATGCGCGCCCAGGTGGGGATGAGGATCGTGGTTTGCCCCTGACCCTGTATGGCCCAGGTGAGTACGATGGCAAACGCAGGGGCGAGCATATTTAGCGCTGTACCGCCGATGGTTTGATCTGCCTTGAGGTTGACTGAGGCAAACGCGAGCAGCAGCGCAAAGAGCGCACCGGTGAAAGCGGCCATGACGATGGCGAGAAACATAGCCCACTGGGGATACGCGGGGCCAAAGCCGCTTGCGTCAAGAACCCGCAAAAACAGGCAGGAGCAGAGCGCGCCGATGACCATAATGCCTTCTAGCGCGATATTGATCACGCCGCTGCGCTCGGAAAACATGCCGCCAAGCGCGACGAGCAGCAGCGGGATCATGAACAGAATGGTTGCGCTAAAGATATCCGCTAAAATTCTCATGAGTTTGCTCCCTCGTCTTTCTCATCAGTTTCGGGCGCAACGATTGCGGCCGCCTCTTCCTCGCGGCGCTGTTTGCCGCGCGCGAGCAACTCCCGCGTCAAAAGCGCGAACGCAGAGAGGTAGATGATCACGGAAATGATGATATCGATGATTTCTCTGACGAAATCGGGCTGCATCGCGTCCCCGCCCACCTGAATGTAGGAGACGAAAAGCGCGGAGAAGATGGTTCCGATGGGGTTGGACGTCGCCAAAAGCGCAACGGGTATGCCGTTGAATCCTGCCGTGAGCAGCGCCTTGATCAGCGTATACTGGCCCGTTCCCGCCAGGTAGTAGAGACCCCCGCCAATGCCGGCAAACGCGCCGGAGATCACCATGGAGAGCACGATGTTTCGTTTGGCGTTGATTCCAGCATACATGCTCGCGCTGCGATTGTAGCCGCAGGCTTTGAGCTCGTAGCCAAAGGTGGTCTTGCTCAGGATGATCCAAGAGATGAGCGCGAAGATGATCGCGATGAAGATGCTGATGTTCATGTAGTTGCTCTTCATCAGCACATCCAGACCCACGCGCGGAATCAGCGCGCCGGGGTTTGCCTGCGCGAGGTTTGCGGTGCGGTCCATCTGTGCGCCGCCCCAGAACTTCGCGAGCATCATGGGCATGTTGTTGATGACGAGATTGACAGAGAACATCCCGATCCAGTTGAACATGATCGAGGTGATGACCT
>JAUYTF010000159.1 GCA_030695285.1 Eubacteriales bacterium
TTCAGTTGTCGCAGGTCTTGAGCCCTGATAAGCTACTTCGTTCTCGCGCTACTGGTAGAGCGCGGTTTTGATTTTAGGATTGTTTTCAGTTTTTGCAGGGCTTGTGCCCTGAAAAACTAGCGCGTTCTCGCGTTTCTGGTAGAGCGCGGTTTTGATTTTATGAACAGTACTTTATTTTGCAAACAGCCTTTGTTTATTGAAGCGTTTTTCTTTAGCCTGCCCCGCAGGGGCAATCAATATACATTTCTTGCCCCGTAGGGGCGCTCCCCTTTTATCCCGGGAAGATGACCGTCAGCAGCATCTTAAACGGCTCCACTGCCTCCAGCGCGTGCGGCACGCCCGCGGGCATAACCACGGTTTCTCCGGCGGAGAGCCTGAACTCTCCCTCACCGATGGTGATCTTTGCCGTGCCGTCCAGCACCTGCACCATCGCGTCGCCCTTGGATTCGTGCGAGCTGATCTCTTCGCCCGTATCAAAGGCAAACAGCGTCAGGCTCACGGAACGGTTTTGCACCAGTGTGCGGCTCACGATCTGCCCTGTTTGGTAGGTGACCAGCGCGCCCAGCGCGAGCGGTGTTGCCAGATCGATATTTTTCATGATTTTGTTTGGCATGTTTTTTCCCTCCTGTTTCGCATTCGGTTTCAGTTTGTTCAGAGTGATACTCCTCAATCTAACGGGCTTCTTCATACCGGCGACACCAGCCTTTTTTCGCCCTCGATGGCCTGAATGGGCGCGATGTCCTGTGTGACTTCCAGCACGCCAAGGTATTGGTTTGATTCGTCGCGTACCGCAAAATAGCGGATATAGACGAACTTATCTCCGAGTTTGAGCCAGAAATCCTCGTGATCTTTCTTGCCGCTCTTAAAATCGCTGATGATACCCTCGACGATGTGTACGCTCGCCGGCGGATGGCAGTTGGCGACGTTACGGCCGATAATTGCCTTGGTGCGCGGGAACACGCGCTCGCTGCCCTGCGAAAAATAGTGCACAGTGTCGTCCGCGCCAACAAACGTGATGTCCACGGGCAGCGTATCGAGCAGGCTGCTGAGTTCCGGCACCGACAGGAACCCCGACGGCAGCTGCACAGCGTTGCTTACGGAAACAAAGGGCGCTGCGGGCGCTTGCGACGCCGCGGCCTTCGCCTGCCAGACGGGTGGGGTCTCGATCATGCAGTAGCCGATCTCGCCGCTCTCTCTTGCAACGCCCGACCACTCCTCGGCGGAAAGCGTCTCGAGCATCATGGGGATGAGTATATTCTCTTCCTTAAAGATCATCTCCTCCACGCGGGTGAGCGCCTCGGCGAGCTTTGCGCCTGTCTCCGCGCTGCCCGCCGCCGCGAGCTTTGCCGCCTCTTTGAGCAGCGAGCGAATCTCGTCGTCCACACCCCACATCACCTTCGGGGGCGCTGTGATGCCGTGCTGCTCTAAGTAGGGAAAGAGTAGATTTTCCTTGCGGGAATAGTGCAGGTCGATGGCAAGCAGCGCGCCTACCTCCGGCAGCAGCGCCTGCGTGGCGAGCTTGCCTTCCAGCACGCGGCGCAGCAGCGGGCGGATGCGCTCGTCCATGTGCGTGGTGATTGCCGCGTTTTCCGCCTTGAGCGTGTGCGTAGGATGGCCGGGAATCTTACTCGCGTCCGAGGGCGCGTGAATCTCCTCGATGCTGCCCTTGAACACGGCGGAGTGTACATCGCATAGCCGCTGCACTTCGCTCACGGGAAGCCCTTCCGAGATAAGCGCCTGCTCCGCCGCCGAGATTTCGGAAGCGGCGACGCCGTCAAACGCTTCCTTGAAGATGCCTTGCACTTCTTCAACGGTCTTTCCTTCGTGCAGCAGGCGCAGCATGCTTTTGATCGCCTCTTTGCGCCGCTCACGGTTGTTGATTTCCTGACTCATATCGTTTTCTCCTCTTTCGGTCAATCGGGTGAATTATATCGTTGCTTTGTAGCCGTGCTCGGCTAACTTCTCTACGATCTGTTCCAGCGGAATATGCTTGAGCGCCGCCCCCTTGGCAGGGGTCATAAACCGGCCTGCGCTTTGGAGCATACCGGGCTTGGTGATATCCGTAAAACCCAGCGCGCTGAGAATCTCGATCAAATCGGGGTGTTTCGCACACAGAGTGTAGACGGGTTCGTTGAGGTTGATCTTGATTTGCTCCATGCTCGCTTCACCTCCGGCGGCTCTTTCTGACTTAAGTATAGAGCACTAAACCCAAATAGTATGTTGGAATAACAACGATAAAATAAGAAATACGACATTGTTTCGTTGGAAAGCGCACGAAAACAAAAAAACCGCGCCTACGCGCGGAGCTTTGGAGTGGTTCGAATTGATAGAACAGCCGTATTTTAAACACACCAGAACTTGTATTCGGCAAAAGCTGTTATCTCGTTACAGGCAAGTCGCGGCTGCCGGGTTTTTCCAGCTTGCGCTTGCCCTCTTTGCAGATGGGACAGTCGTCCGGCGCATAGGAGTCAATATTGAGCTTTAGCGCCGCGTAGACAGGCAGCGTAAAGGTGCAGTCGCTCGCTCTGCGGTCTGCGATGCACGCAGCACCGATTACCTCCGCGCCCAAGGCCTCGAGCACGCGGACGGTTTCCATCGTGGATTTCCCCGTGGTGATCACGTCCTCCGCGATCAGGATCTTGTCGCCTTTGCCGACGTAAAAACCGCGCCGCAGCTGCATTTTTCCATACTCGCGCTCGGTGAAGATGCTCTCTGTGCCAAGTTGGCGCGCGAGCTCGTAGGAGACGATCACGCCGCCCATCGCTGGGCCGCAAACCTTCGTAATTGGCAGGTGCTTGACCTGCGCGGTGACGGTTGAAAGAACCTTTTCTGCTAGCGCGGGGAAGCGCAGGAGTTTTGCGCACTGGAAGTAGCCGCCGCTGTGGCGTCCGGAAGAGAGCAGGAAGTGCCCCTCCAGAAAGGCTTCTCCCTGCTTAAGAATCTCAAGATTGTCGTCCATGTATTCTCCTTTCAGGCTGTTGATATGTACCGCCAGCCTCATACTATTTCCTCTGTTTTCAGTTGCTAGATGATCCCGACGATCTCTTGCAGGTTACTAAGACCTTCGCTTGCGCAATAGCCGGCAAGCCCGTCGATCACCTCGAGCATCGCGCTGGGGTTGGCAAACGACATCGTACCGATTTGCACCGCCCGCGCGCCCGCCATCATGAACTTCAGCGCGTCCTCTGCAGAGGCAATGCCGCCCAAACCGACAACGGGGATGGATACCGCATGCGCAACCTGATGCACCATCCGCAGCGCAATGGGCAATATCGCAGGGCCGGAGAGACCCGCGTAGATGTTATCAAACACCGCGCACTTTTCCTTTACATCGATCGCCATACCTAAAATCGTATTCACGAGGCTCAGCGCGTCGGCACCGGCCTCTTGGCAGGCGCGCGCAACCCGCACGAGCTCGGACGCATTGGGCGAGAGCTTCACCATGACCGGATGCCTGGAAACGGCCTTGACTTTCCGCGTGATATCCGCAGCGGTATCCGGCAACATCCCCAAAGCCATTCCGCCCGCCTTCACGTTGGGGCAGGAGATGTTGAGTTCGAGTATGTCGATATCCGCCCCGTTGAGCAGACGTGTGCCTTCCAGGTAGTCCTCCTCGCAGTGCCCGCCGAGGTTTGCGATCACCGCGGGGCCAAGCGCGCGCATAAACGCCGCCTCGCGGTCAACAAAGTGCTGCACGCCGGGGTTTTCCATACCGATGCTGTTGAGCATACCCGCCGGGGTTTCATACACGCGCACCCCTTTGTTGCCCGCGCTGCCATGCAGCGTGAGCCCTTTTCCGCTGATGCCGCCAAGGCGGGAAACATCCAGTATCTCCGCGTACTCGTGCCCGAAGCCAAACGTGCCGCTTGCCGCGATCACGGGGTTTTGGAGCGCCACGCCGCAAAGGGAGAGGCAGAGGGGGCTAGATGGCATCGCGCACCTCCCGATAATCAAACACTGGCCCGTCCTTGCAGATGCGCTTTCTGCCGCCATTCGTCTGGCAGGTGCAGCCAAGGCATGCGCCAACGCCGCAGGCCATGTGTTTCTCGAGGGAGAGGAAGAGTGTTGCATTTGCTTTTTCCGCAGCGTTTGCCACCGCGCGGAGCATCGGCGCGGGGCCGCAGGCGTAGTATTGGGCGTTGAGCGAAAAATCCACATCACCAGTCACAAACCCGCCTCGTTTCACCGTCACGCTGTCGGCGTACAGTTCAAATGCGTTCTCCAGATACGATTCTTCGCGAAAACCTAAGTACACGTCGATCCGGCGGTCAGGGTCGCCCACGCGGAGTTCCTTTGCGAGCTGGAGCAAGGGCGCTGTGCCGATTCCACCGCCGATGATGACCGTGTGCCCTTCCTTGAGAGAAAAGCCGTTGCCGTAAGGCCCCTGCGCGTCGATTTCCTGGCCGGGTTTGAGCGTTGCAAACTGCGCCGTGCCACGGCCGACGGTTTGGTAGACAAAAGTCGTTTCGCCCGTCCCGGCATCGGATTGACAGATGCTGATGGGTCTGCCGAGCAGCAGGTTCACCGCGCCGGGCACGCGAAGCATGAAGAACTGTCCTGCGCGGCCTGTCGGCGCGCCGGAGATGGCCATGCGCCAGATGCCCTGTGCAATTTGCTGATTGCTTTGAATGATCGCCATAAGAACCTTCTTTCGATCTGTTTCTCTTTCGTGCCTTCGGGATTACAGCGGTTGCAAAATATCCTGCTTCATCGTAAGCACCGCCGCGCGGACGTGCTCGGCAAAGCGCGCGTCCTCGCTCTTGCCTTTGTGCGCCGTGATGAGCCCGCGTGAGGAGTTGACCACCCCGCGCACCCCGTCCCGGAAAAACCCCGCGATGTCGCGGCCCGTTCCACCCTGCGCGCCGTAGCCGGGAATGAGCAGGAAGGTGTGCGGTAGCAGCGGGCGGATGCGCTCGAATTCTTCGGGGTAGGTCAGCCCGGTGACCGCGCCGATGGCAGAGAAGCCGCTCTTGCCGATGAAGGGGGTGCCCCATTCTGACACCTTGCGCGCCGTGCGTTCATAGAGCGTTTCGCCGTCCGCGATCAGGTCCTGGAAGTCTTTTCCGCTTGGGTTGCTGGTCTTCACCAGCGCGAATACGCCCTTGCCTTTCTCTAGATATGGATAGTACGGCGAGACTGCGTCTTCTCCCATAAAGACGTTGATGGTCATCACGTCGGTTTCAAAGTCGCCAGAAAAGTGCGCGCAAGCGTACTGCGCAGCGGTCGAGGAGATGTCCCCGCGCTTTGCGTCGGTGATAGTCACGTTGCCTCGGCCGCGCGCGTATTGCAGCGTCTTGGCAAAGGCGCGCATGCCGTCGAGCCCCAGTGCCTCATAGCAGGCGATCTGGAGCTTATAGCAGCCTGCGATGTCCTCCGTCGCGTCGATGATCGCGCGGTTGAATTCGAGTATCTTCTCGCCTTGTGTGTCGCTCTTTTGCTTGATATAGTCCGGCAGGAAAGAATACTGCGTATCCAGCCCCACGCAGACGGGGCCTTTCTTCTGTACGGCTTCGATTAACTGCTGCATGTCGTCTTCTCCTCTGTCTTGATCGTCAAAGAGTTTTTTATGCTCTTACGCGCTTATCTAAATCACATTGCTGTATTCATATCTCGTTTCGCCGTCGATGATGGTTTCTATCTTAGACGACCTTGCTGTATTCATATCTCGTTTCGCCATCGATGATGGTTCTGAGCACGCACCCCATCACCTTGCGCCCGTGAAAGGGCGTGTTGTGCGAGCGGGAGATCATCATGAGGCTGTCGATTTCGCTCTCCTCCTCCACGGAGAGTTCTGTGACATTCGCGGCGTACCCCGGCAGGAACAGCCCGGCCTTGAGCCGCAGCCGCTTGGCTGGGTTACGGGAGAGCATCTCGGAAAGTCTTGTGAGCGGAATTCCGTTGTCCTGAAACACCTTCAGGTAGACTTGAAACGCGTGCTCGATGTTGCTGATGCCCGCCGCGCCGCCTGCCTTGTCGGCTGGCGTATGCGGTGCGTGGTCGGTGGCGAGGCAGTCGATCGTGCCATCGATGATGCCCGCGATTAGCGCCTCCACATCCGCGCGCGTGCGCAGCGGGGGATTGACCTTGTAGCCGCTGTCCCAGCCGAAGAGGTGGTGCGGCGTGACCTCGCAGGTGAGGGTTAAGCCTTCCTCCTTTGCGCGGCGGATCATCTCCACCGTTTCCGCGCGGCTGATGTGGCCGATGTGCAGGTTGCCCCCGACTTCGCGCAGGAGGTTGATGTCGCGCTCGACGATCTTGCGCTCCGGCTGCGCGTGCGTGCTGATGAGAAAGCCGTATTTGCCGGAGTCGAGCAGGAGATTTCGCATAAATTCGTCCGAAAAGATCGCCTTTCCGTCGTTGGAGAGTACCTTTGTCAAGCGGCTTAAGCTTGCGCGGTCGGTCGGCAGCGCGTCGCCGAGCGCCTCGCCCGCGGCCGCCGCCTGCGTGAGGTGGCAGAGCTTCAGGCGGTTTGCCTTCTCGTGGTTTGTTGAGATGAGCTGTGGCGTTGCCATCACGGGATCGGTGTTCGCCATTGCGATCAGGTGCGCATATCCGCCCTTGAGCGTGGCGCGCATGCCCGTCTCCATGGTTTCCTTCTCCGGAAAGCCGGGGTCTCGCAGATGGCAGTGCATGTCGATAAACGCGGGCATGAGCGCGTTTCGCCGCATGTCGATGACGCGATCCGCCCGCTGCCAGCAGAGCGGCGCGCAGGAGGTGATGATGCCGTCCTCTGTGCAAAGGTCTCCATAGCGCTCGCCCAGCGCATCGATGAGGCGGGCATTTCGATAAAGCGTGATCATACCGGTTCTCCTTTCGTTCTTGCGGAGGCATGTAGAGTAAACAGGTTCAGGCGCAGTGCGCGTCGCGGCGCATGCGGTTCTTTGAGCGCCGGCGCGTCAGGCCATAAAAAAACACCGGTTAACCGATGTTTGAAAACAAATATAGTATGGAGGGAAGATTTTCTTGAACGCTGCTTGCTTGAAAGAAACAATTCTGAAAAGAAAGACCAGTCTGCTCAAATGAGCAATATAAAAGCCTTGATCAAAAAGAAAATCTCTTTTCGAAATCAAAGCCGAAATGTGGAGATTGGTTCCGGCATGAAAAAAGCCCTGATCAAAAAGAAAAATTCTTTTCGTCAAAGCTTTTAAAGTCAAATCAAACCGGGAAAGAAGAAAAGGAATACGGGGAGTGCGGAGGCGTTTTTGATGTCTGTTTGCTTGCACCCGCGGACTCATCCTTTGCCCTGCCTCTCCCTTGAATTTTACTCATTTTGAGTAGTATATAAGTATTCTGATCGCTTGTCAACGGTTTAAACCGAATTTTTCTGCCGCGACACCGCGCGGCGCGCATCGGCACTAAGAAATGCAAGAAACAGCCATTTGTTCCATATATATTCATATGGCGAAACATTTTCTCTTGTCGCAGGACAAGCTGCACAAACACGCATTCAGACGGAATACAAGTATACAAAACGCCGGATTTATTGCGATTTGACGGCATTCCTGCAAATACTGTCAATGTTTGACAACGGAAGGCGGATGAAAATTATATATTGCATACAGAGTGCATAGCAGGGTTGCATCACGGGGGAATCAAGTTTATAATTTTGGCTAGGTGCCGAGGCAAGAATGCGCCGGCATCAGGGGCCCTATCTCGAAGATCGAATCAAAAAAATGGAGGAAAGAGACAACATGAAGAAGAAGTTAGTAGCGATTCTACTCTCGCTCGCTCTCGTCGCGTCCGCTGCCGCCTGTGCAGCGCCCGCCGCGACCGACACAACCGCAGCAGAAGTGCCAGCTTCCGGCAACCCTGTTGTGAAGATCGGCATCTACGAACCCGCATCCGGCGACAACGGCGCGGGCGGCAAGCAGGAGACCCTTGGCATCGAGTACGCACACTCCGTCAGCCCCACCGTTGAGATCAACGGAATGACGTATGATGTTGAGCTCGTCAAGGTCGACAACGAGAGCTCCAACGACAAGGCGGCCTCCGCCGCGTCCACGCTGGTTTCGGCGGGCGTGTCGGTCGTGCTTGGTTCCTATGGTTCGGGTGTGTCCATCGCAGCTTCTCCCACGTTTGAAGCGGCGGGCATCCCGGCAATCGGCATCACCTGCACCAATCCGCAGGTTACTGAGGGAAACACGCACTATTTCCGCGTCTGCTTCCTCGATCCCTTCCAGGGCACGGTTCTTGCGAACTACGCCTTCTCTACCCTCGGCGTGAAGACGGCATACTGCCTCTCCAAGCTGGGCGACGACTACTCCGGCGGTCTCGTGAACTACTTCGTCAAGGCGTTTGAAGCCCTCGGCGGCACCTGCGTGCAGGATACCTTCCCGGATGGCAACAGCGACTTCACGAGCTATGTCAACAACGCAAAGAACAGCGGCGCTGAAGTCTTCTTCTCGCCGGTGTCCACGGAAGCGGCTCAGCTCATCATCGACCAGGCGGAGTCGCAGGCGCTGGGCATGCCGATTCTCGCGGGCGATACGTGGGATTCTAACGTCATCCTCCAGGCCGCAAAGGGCAAGAGCGTTGACGTAACCGTCACCACCTTCTATCCCGAAGGCGCGAATGCCGAATTTGACACCGGCTTCAAAGCATGGGTCAGTGCGGACGCGACGCGCCTTGCCAGCAATGGCGGGGACGACACCGTTGCCGCGGTCACCGCGATGGGTTACGACGCGTACTATTTCGCCCTCGAAGCGATTAAGAAAGCCGCGAGCGTAGATCCCGCCGCCATCATGGCTGCGCTCTGGAGCACCACCTACGAAGGCGTCTCGGGACCGATCGCACTCGATCAGGTCAACGGCGACGCAATCCGCAACACCGCGTATGTCAAGCACGCGAACAATGAAACCGGCATGTGGGATGCCCTGCCCCCGGTTACGATTGGTTAACTAGCGCACAATCCTATGCGGCGGGGGCAGCTTACCCCCGCCGCACTTTGTAAGAGCGGATGATCGTTCGGTTCACCTTGCTCACGCGGCATAACACCGCAGAAACCGCGATCATGACCTCGCCCTTCAGGGATATAGAACGTGTGCGCAAATGTTCACGCTTTTTCTAACGCGCGCCGCTCCCCTTTGGGCGCGGCATGGATGGAGGCTAATCAATGCTCGATTTTTTACACGCCAACCTCTCGTATATCCTCTCGGGGATATCGGTCGGCGGGCAGTATGCGCTCATCGCCATCGGGTATACGATGGTATACGGCATTCTGCGGCTGATCAACTTTGCCCATGGCGATGTGTTCATGATCGCGGGTCTGATGATGGTTTACCTTTCAACCGCGCTGCCCGTGACCGTCGCGATCCCCCTGGTGCTTGTCATGACCGTGGTGCTCGGTTTTCTCATCGAGCGCGCTGCCTATAAGCCCCTTCGCACAGCGCCCCGCATGTCCGTCATGATCAGCGCAATCGGCATCTCCTATCTGCTGCAAAACGCCGCGCTTTATTTCACCGGCGGCCTTGCCAAGGTGTATCCCGCCATCCCGTGGCTGAGCCAGACAGTGACAATCTGGGGCTCCACCACGAAGATGGTCACGGTGGTCACGCCGATTCTCACGCTCGTGCTCGTTGTGCTCTTAACTCTGCTCATCAAGTACACCAAGGTCGGCATGGCGATGCGCGCTGTCTCTAAAGATTTTGAAACCAGCCGCCTGATGGGCATCCGCATCAACACCGTCATCTCAGTGACGTTTGTGATCGGCTCCTTCCTCGCGGCGGTCGGTTCCGTGCTCTATTTTACCAACTACGCGTCGGTCACCCCCGTTTCGGGCAGCATGCCGGGCTTAAAGTGCTTCGTAGCCGCGGTGTTCGGCGGTATCGGCAGCATCCCGGGCGCGGTCATCGGCGCGTTTATCATCGGCATCGCGGAAAACGTCATCAAGGGCGGCACATCGATCTTCGGCTTTGGCGGCAGCGGCTGGACGACGTTTTCGGATGCATTCACGTTTGCGCTTTTGATCATCATCCTCGTGGTGAAGCCCACCGGTCTGTTTGGCGAAAAAGCCACAGACAAGGCATAAGGGAGGCGATTGCATGAAGAAGAAAAACAAAGCAGAGCTCTGGCTCGCGTTTGCCGCAATCGCGCTGATCTACGTCGTGGTGGCCGTGCTGGAGCAGACGGTGGATTCCAACCACATCATGTTTACCGTGCTCAAAAAAGGCGCGATTTATTCGCTGGTCGCGGTCAGTATGAATCTGCTCAACGGCTTTACGGGGCTGTTCTCCCTGGGGCAGGCGGGCTTTATGCTCATCGGCGCGTATACGTATTCGATCTTCACCATGCCGACCGAGGTGAAGCTCACCGAGTCGGTGTATAAGTATTACGAAGCCGCAATTCAGTTCGACACGGGCATCTTGGTCGGCCTCGTCTGCGCGGGGCTTGCTGCGGCGCTGTTCGCGGCGCTCATCGGCCTTCCCGTGCTGCGGCTCAAGTCGGACTATCTGGCCATCGCCACCATCGGCTTTGCGGAGATCATCCGCGCCATCTTCCAGTGGGATGTGCTGGGCCCCGTGACCAACGGCGCAAACGTCATGCGCAACTACCTCGACCTCACCGACGCGAAGATTCCGTTTACGGATATTCCGTTTCCGCCGACGCTGTATGTGTTTCTCGCGGCGGGCGTTTGCATCGGACTCATCGTGCTGCTGATCAACTCCTCCTACGGGCGCGCCTTTAAGGCCATTCGGGATGATGAGATCGCGGCGGAGGCCATGGGCATCAACCTGTTCAAGCACAAGGAGATGAGCTTTATCATCAGCTCGTTCTTCGCGGGCGTGTCCGGCGCGCTCTTGGCGATGTATCAATACACCGTGCAGGCTGCGCAGTTTAAGAGCGCTATGACGTATGAAATCCTGCTCATCGTGGTCATCGGCGGCATCGGCTCCGTCTCCGGCAGCTGCATCGCGAGTTTTCTCTACATTGCGGCTTCCGAGTGGTGGCTCCGCGGCCTCGACATGGGCAAGTTCCTCGGTATACAGGCGCCGAATCTCTTCCGCTCCGGTTTTCGGCGGTTTGTGTTCTCCGTCATCATCATGATGATCGTGCTGTTCTTCTCCAAAGGGCTCATGGGAGATCGGGAGATCTCTTTTGCGGGCTTGGTACGGCGGTTCAACAGGCGCGCAAAACCCGCAAAGGCGGCGAAGGGAGGCGGTATCGATGCCTGAGAATGTATTAAAGCTTGAAAACGTAACAATGCAGTTCGGCGGCG
>JAUYTF010000167.1 GCA_030695285.1 Eubacteriales bacterium
TGGTGTAAATGCTTAATATAGAATAAAACGCGATCATAGAAGGAACTACGATCAACGCAAGTATGGTATAAATGATTCGCTTTTTAATCGTTCTATTTTGTTCTTTATTCATTTTTTCTCAGTGATTCATCACGAAAAAGACGAAATTGAACCGCCCGTTTTCTTCATGTTTATCACTCTCCGGCAGCGATTTGTTTTCGAAGATTTGTTTGATTTGTTCTTGCCAGCATGAGTTTAGTTCATACTATCACAGACACAACTTTGTTGTAAATCGTGTTGGATCGGAATTCAAAAAAGTGAATATGCTTTCAGGAAAAGTGAATCATATGTTGCCCTGATCTGTTTGTGAAGAAAGTGCAGAATATACTGAATCGACTTTTATGTGCTTGCCTATTATTCTAGAATTGTCCTCAACCGATCACTCTGGCTGTCATATATTACCGAAACTATAAGGAGAGCACCATGAATCGTTATAAACCAAAGGAACTTTTTATTTTCTCCTTGGAAGGTCAACGCTTTTTGATGGAGCCGGACAAATGTGCGGCATACGACATTGATGAAATGGCCGAGATGCTTCTGATAGCAAACGAGCCGCTTACGAAAGAGGAGGCATTAGCGAAACTAAATGCGGAGGATTCCGCGGATGCCGAGGAACTGTTTGACGGTCTTGTAGAGCTTGGCCTTCTGCAAGATGTGGATGCGCCGAAGAAAGATCCAGAAAATATCGCATCTCAGGAAGAAGATTTATCTCTTTCATCATTAGTATTGAACGTTGCGCAGGGCTGCAACATGCGGTGTTCTTATTGTTTCGCTGATCACGGCGTATATCATGACGAGCAAAAAATGATGAGTCGCGAGACTGCGGAAAGAGCGGTGGATTTTCTTGCAGGCTCGACGAAAAGATCCTATCTATATGTCTATTTCTTCGGTGGAGAACCATTATTGAATAAGGATGTCGTATTGCATACGGTTCGATATACAAACGCAAAAGCAGCTGAGTTGGGAAAAGATACGATGTTTGGCATCACCACCAACGGCACGATTCTTGATGACGAGATACTTGCTTGCTTTGATGACAACAAATTCGCGGTGTTGGTCAGTTCGGATGGTCCGAAGAACATTCATGACAAGCAGCGCAGCATGGCTAATGGTGATGGATCATTCGATATCGTTCAACGCAATTTACTAAAACTTTCGGAGTATAAGAATATCTATTTAGGATGCCGTGCTACGTCAACTGCGGAAAACTCAAGTATCATGGAAGTCGTTAAGTATCTCGACACGTTTCCCCTGAAATATTGCCATATAGAGCCTGCGGCTCGATCGACACAGGAGGCCGATGCAAATAATAATGATCACGAGAACCTGAACATCGACGCTTTTCTGAAAGAATACGGTGATGTCGTTAAACTGATGTGGCAAAAAATGAAAAACAAAGAATCGGTGCCGTATCGTACTTTCTTGAATGAGATCAAGATGCTGATTGGAAACACCGTGCGTCAGCGTCTTTGCAACATGGGATTCGGTACTGTGACGGTTTCGGCCGAAGGCGATATCTATGCCTGCCAGCGGCTGGTGGGCGAGCCGGGACAAATTCTCGGATCGGTGTACACCCCTGATATCCTGTCTGTATTTAAACCACACATCCCGCTAACGTTGGATGAAAAGGACGAGTGTCCCTCCTGCTGGGCGCGCTATCTCTGCGTAGGGGATTGTGTTGCCGAATCCATTTTACGGTACGGCGATGAACGCCCAAGGTTGGCCAGCCGTTGCCATTTCAAACGTGAGAAGTTGAAGTGGACAATCTGGATTTACTCAAAAATGTTGTCAGAGATGGAGCGTGACGATATCGATGCAATATTCATGGAAGGGAATAGTCAATACAACAAGCTGACTCTTGATCAACTGGGTATTTAAGCATCGGAATTATTAGCACTCTTGATGGCGGTCAAAACAAGAGGGAGGTGAAACTATGTCAAAGCATATCCGTAAACTATCTCTATTCGGGCCAGATGGACCAGCACACGCTGCTGCCCATGATAATTGCTATCCCTATTATGTAGCCGTATGTGACTGCGCAGGGCCCGGAGGGTGTAGCCATTATATTTGCACCACCGAATATTTCAAACTCCCGACGTGATTCCCAATACTGTAGACCGGACACAATAATGCATTTACTTGCTTAACCCAAATCTGACCGCCTTCAATGTGAACGGGGCATTGCGAGCTCTCTCGAATGCCCCTTTTCAAAGTGATACATATCGCGAGGAACACAATGAAACCAATGCTATCATCAAAACATACAGTTGTTGAAAATATTCGATTCATATTGAGCGATATAAAACGGGAATGCAGACCATTGCTTGTGTGCTTATTTGCGGAGATACTGCTTGGCTGCATAACACCCACGGTGATGTTATTTCTTCCAAAGATGATGATTGAATTCTTAACGCAGCCCACCACATCGCAGGTTCGTATAGGTCTTATCGCGTTCCTCTTGCTTTTGTCCGCTATAGCAAGCGCAATCTTGTCCTCTACTACGTCTGCTCATTATGTGTATCTTGGCAGTTTGAACATGAATTACCTAAAAAAACTGTTTTACAGTGCCCTGGGCCACGATTACCAAAGCATAGAGAGTTCCAGCGGTCAAACGGAATACCAGCGTGCCCGACGCACTCTAGTCGGGGGAGCTGAAGCAAGTGTCTCTTCGCTTATGACGACTGGCCAGGCTCTTGTAGTAGGTATCCTGTGCTTCGCTCTGTTTTCGGGTGTTTTGGCGAGTCTGAATCCGACTGTTATGGCAGTGCTTGCAGCGTTATCAGTCGCTCAATATGCAATTATGAAACGGGCGCGAACCTTTGAGCAGAAAAACAGGAGCAAGCTCGCAGATGAAGAGAAAAGATTGTTTGTTGTAGAGACCATTATGGCTAATCCGTCTTATGGGAAAGATATTCGGATGTATGCCATGGCAGGTTGGATTCAAACCGTCTGGAACGGGATACTTGAGCAGTATGTCACTATTAACCGCATGGTCAACAATCGACACTTTGCCGCGGCGGCAGCTATTGCTGGGCTCGTTTTAATTAGGGATATTGCCGCCTATTTGTATCTGATCGGATGTGTGGTCAACAGTCGAATTACAGTGCCTGAGTTCTCATTGTATCTTGGAGCGGTTATTGGATTTTCCGCTTTTACCGGCACAATCATGCAGCAAATCAATGAGATAAAACGCGCCAGCTTGTTGATGGATGATCTGCGAGCATTTCTTGATAAAGCCCCAGCAGATAGCATGTTAACGGATGGTATACATAACCATTTTGAGTCTATTGAACTGCGCGATGTGTCTTTTTCATTTGAAGGGGAGGGAACTCCGTTTGTCGAGCATTTAAATCTGAAAATCCGACGTGGTGACAAAATTGCGGTTGTCGGGCTGAATGGCGGCGGAAAGACCACGCTGATCAAGCTTCTTTGTGGACTGTACTGCCCACAAAAAGGTATTATCCTGATTAACGGAGAATCCGCTACGATGTTAGCCTCCAATGTCCGGTTTGCTTTTTTCTCCGCAGTGTTTCAAGATGGAACGTTCTTTCCATTCTCAATTGCTGAGAATGTTTCGCTTCAACCAAAATCAGAGACGGATCTTGACCGTGTTATGGATTGCCTCCACCAAGTCGGGCTTGATCAAATGATCAATGTTTTTGATAAAGGGATACATTCTGTTCTTTCAAAGGACATCGATGCTGACGGAATCGTTCTGTCTGGAGGTCAACGCCAGAAATTATTGATGGCTCGTGCAATGTACAAGAATGCCCCGGTTTGGCTTCTTGACGAGCCTGCCTCGTTTTTAGATCCACCTTCGGAAAGCAAATTATATCAACTATTGACGACTACGAGCAAAGAAAAAACAATTGTATTTATATCTCATCGGTTAACGAGCGCCCGTTTCTGTGACCGTATCGTTTTGTTGCAAAACGGCAAAGTTGCGGAAAGCGGAAGCCATGACGAGCTGATGGATAAAAACGAAATATATGCCCATCTGTACCGTACCCAAACCGTTTAAATATGCTGTTTTCGAAACTCAAGTGCGACGTTCTCCTTGTGATGTTTGGAGCATATCAATATGAAAATCAATGACATCAAGGACATCTTGCGTTTTGTTTGGGCGAAAAGTCGCACAGCAGCTTCGCTCGCACTGCTATGTCCGTTATTAAATGCGATTAGCATAGGTGTGGGCACCATTCTCTCGGCAATGATCATAAATGGGTTGATTTCAGGTGTAGATAGTAAAACGCTTATTCTTACGGTGCTAGTAGGGCTTTGCCTATTGTTTGTCTTGAAGATACTCGGTTCTTATTTGCAAAACAAAAAAGCAGTTCAAGTGAATATTCTCGAGAAGATATTCAATATGGAAATCGGTCGAACGACGATGAAAATGGACTATGAAGCGCTGGAAAGCCCCGCTGTTGGAAAGCTGCGCGCTCGCATGAATAATGACCGCCAATGGGGTTTGGGCTTTGGCAGCGTGATTCGCCAAGCAGAAGGTGTTGTCGATGGCATTTTCGGCGTTATAACAGGCATCGTTCTGTTAATCCCATTTCTTACCACAGCAGGACATGTCTCGACTTCGTTGTTTTTTTTCACTGCCATCCTGCTCAGTTTCGCATCGGCTGCTGTCAGCGTACGCTTCGTTGGAGACCGCAATTTAAAAATGTTGGATGAGTATACGGCTTCCAGTGCGTTTTTCGGGCATTTCATATGGCAGCCTCTCAACGTATCCTCTGTGAAAGACATTAATCTTTTTCATGCATATGCGCTAATTCGAGAGCATGTAGATCAGAGATACGATCAGAAAGATCGCTGGACAACCCGATATGCTAGGCTTCATATGACAGGCGGGTTGGTGAGCGGCTTGTCAATCGGAATGATCCAGTTTGGAGCAAACATGCTCATACTGCTACGCGCCGCATCCGAATCGATACCCGCTGGTTCGGTCATGCTTTATATCGCCGCCTTCTTAGGGGTCTCCGTGAGTTTTTCTCGGCTTTGCGCTACAGCCGCTTCGTTATCGATTGCTGCAAAGCGACAAAAAAGTACGCTGGAATATTTAAAATCAGACGAAGTAGCCGAAGGAGATACACATCCGGTGTCCCAAATTAAGAAACATGAAATTACTTTTGAAAACGTGTCGTACCGCTATCCCGGATGCAATAACTTCGCGCTGCGAAATGTTTCATTTTCCATTACGGGGCACACCCGCATTGCCGTTGTTGGATTAAACGGCAGCGGTAAAAGTACATTGATCAAGTTGTTATGCCGCCTAATTGAGCCGACGGAAGGACGTATTCTTCTGGATGGAACAGACATCAAGTATTATGAAATCGGATCGTATCGGAATCTGTTTGGAGTTTTGTTTCAGGATTTCAAACTGTTGCCATTCACGTTAGACCAAAATGTATCCGCAAGCACCCGTCCGGACAGGGAACGCGTTTCGTCAGTTCTTGCGCTTTCGGGCTTTCATGACCGGCTGTTTGAACTTCCTTTGGGAATTGACACCCCGCTTTATAGTGTTTTCCATGAGAAAGGTATTGATATGTCCGGTGGCGAATCGCAAAAAATCGCAATTGCCCGCGCACTGTACCGTGATGCATCGTTTATTATCCTTGACGAGCCTACAACCGCTCTTGATCCTATATCAGAATGCAAGCTCTATAAAGAATTTCATGCATTCTCAAAGAATAAAGCTGTAATTTTTGTTTCTCACAGGCTGTCATTCGGCTATCTAGTGGATGAGATACTCGTATTTTGCGATGGTCTTCTCATCGAGAGGGGTAGTCATGAGTCCCTTATTGCCAAATCAAATAGTGCTTATGCCGAGCTATGGAAAGAGGGTTAATTGATGTTTGTCATCGCTACCAGTCGTATATATTTATTCGTACTCAGCAAAAATTCACTTTCCATGATCCAAAAAGATTCGCTGTAATCTTATCCTATTATTGAATACCCCTGATCAAATATCGCATAAAATACGCACTCATATCCCAGAAATCGCTAGTTCGATGTCTTTCTGCCTTCACGTGAAGCTCAGG
>JAUYTF010000177.1 GCA_030695285.1 Eubacteriales bacterium
GTGATGCCGCGCTCGCGCTCGATATCCATCGAGTCGAGCATCTGCTCCGACATATCGCGTGCGGCGACCGTATCCGTCTGCTGCATCATGCGATCGGCCAGCGTAGATTTGCCGTGGTCGATGTGCGCGATGATGGAAAAATTTCGTATCAGTTCATTGGGGTATGCCATGTGCTTCCCTCCCATATTTCGGGTTTCATCATACTGTATCTTGGTTCGGAATGCAAGAATGAACCTCTTGCTTGATTCGGAATGTAAGAATGAGCCTCTTGTAAAGCTGCGGCGGATTCTCCCGCGCGAAAACGGCGGCGCAAAAATGCGCCGCCGTGCTTGTATGCTGTCTGCTATTCGATCGGACGTCTTGCAACGACGAAGTTTCTGCGCCAGTAACTGCTCTTTGCGCTTCTACGCACGACCTTGCCGTTTGCGGAGGAGGCATCGATCATCTCTCCGCTGCCGATATAGATGCCGACGTGGCCGATGGTGCTGCTCTCGTCTGACTTGAAGAAGAGCAGATCGCCGCGCTTGACGTTATCCAGATCGGATACCTTCGTCCAGCTCGTAGTTTTGCTCAAGCCAGCCGCATTGAGGCGGCGCGTATACACGTTCGCCAGACGCAGGCAGTAGACCACGAGGCCGGAGCAATCGAAAGAATCCGGTCCGCTCTTGCCGAGGATGTAGGTGTCTCCGAGCTGCTTTTTCGCGGTGGCGATGAGTTTGTCGATGCGCCCTTCCGCGGAAGAAGCTCTGGCAAGCGCCGCCTGCTTCTTTTTCTCCGCGATGATCTCCTGCTCTTTCGTGTAGGAAACACGCGCATCCGGCGAGTTGATCGCCTCCAGCGTTTTTTCTCCCGCCTTGCCGTCCTTGGTCAGGCGGTTGCGATTTTGAAACTTGGTCACCGCTTCCACGGTATTCGTACCGTAATAACCCGTTACTAGGCTGCTCTCGAGATATCCGAGCTCGACTAGCTGCTCTTGGAACGATTCGATGTCGTCTCCCTCCGCGCCTTCCGTCATAACATAGGGTTTTGCTTCCTCGGCATTGATCTTAGACATGGTCTCAGTGCCGCAGATGCCATCCTGCTGCAGCTCGTGCTGCCGCTGGAAGAGCTTGACGGCTGCCTTGGTAGCGTTGCCGAAATAGCTGGTCGGTTCGTCGATGGCGAGATAGCCGAGCTCCATCAGCCGCTTTTGCAGCCCCATGACGTCCTCGCCCTCCGCGCCTTTCTCAATACGGACCTCCGGCGTGGGGCTTGGCGTGGGTTCCGGCGTTGCGCTTAGCGCAATGGTCGGTACCGGGGTGATCAGCGCAAGTTCGGCCGAGAGCGCCTCTGCGCGCTTGTGCCGCGCGCCAGAAACGGCGGCGATCACGATCACACTGAGCAGCACAAATCCGCCCGCGCTCACAAGGAAGATGCGAACAGGTTTGTCCAGCTTGCCGATCGATTGAAACACGCGCTTAACCCAGGCGGAGATGGTCTTGCTCAACAGGTAGACCGAGCGCAAAAACCGTTTGAGCCAGACGAGGATACGCTGCTTGAGGGTCTTTTTCTTGGGCGGTTTCTTACCGTTTGGCGTGCCTTTGCCATTGGAGCCGTTTCCGTTGCCGGGGCCTTTTCCGTTGCCGTTGCTTTTTCCGCCGACGCCGTTTCCGCCTGCTGCGCTGTAGTTGGTGCGGTAATTCTGTGCGCCGCCCGTGCCGATGATGCGCGTGTTGTATGCCTGCGTCTGCTTGCGCGGCTGCGCATGCTCGCCCGCAGCAAACGAAACAGCGCCGTCGTTGCGCCGTTGCATGCTGCTGCTATTATCGTAAGCGTAATTTGCGGGGTGAACCGAGGCCGCATTGCCATGCGCCCGTGAACCATCGCCTGAGTGGGGCGAATACGGGCCTGCGCCATAAGCGCCCGTCTCCGTCGTCCTCGTTGCGCTATAAACAGACCCGTTGCCGAAATGGCCCGAATCCGACGCCCTCTTTGTGTTTGGGAACGTTTCATAGTCGTTTGCGTTCATAGAGTTCTCCTAAGATGAAATTCTATGGAAAGCGCAGTCAATTTGCAATAGCAAACTAAATATTGTAATACATTGTTCAAGATTCAGCTGATGCATACAACATATGGTGTTATTCCTCCGCAAAACTACATACGTCACGCTTGAATTATGTACTGAAAAAGGCTTTCTTCATAAAAGGCACGCGGCGGAAAAACCGCAACGCGTGCCATAGCTATATATAGTGTCCAAATCAAGCGTCGTTTATTCGACAACGCTTCAAAGAAGTTACTTCCCCTTTGCCACAATCGCTGCCTGCATGACTTCCTTCGGGGTCATGTCTGCGTTTTCGACCTGCACAAACGGCTTGCCCGCAGGCAGGAAACACGCGCGCTGCGAGGCGGTGAGCCGCTCAAACGCGCTTTTGTCGTCTATGGCAACAATGCGCGCCATGATGCCTTGCACGGAGAGCATGTCCCCGGCTTTCATAATCAGTTCTTCCTGCGCCCGATCCGCGAGCAATACCACATCCGGCCCGTTCTTTGGCTCACGGAGCGTTTCCGCGCAGGCAGGCGATGCTGCGTTTTCACGCGCGAAAAGATTGGTTTTCAGCAACATCACGCCGAGGATGGTCGCAACCACCGCGCCTGTCATGCCCTGCACCGTGTTGAGCGCAACGTTTACGATTGCGCCGGCAAACGTATATAGAACGGTTTCATAGAGGAAGTATCCAAGCGGCACAATGAGCGCGGCCAGAAAGAGCGCGGCGTAGCGAATCTTTTTCTCGGTTTTCGCAAACAAAAGTCCGGCAACGAGCGCAACCGCGCCTTTGATCAAAAACGTAGCAGGCGCATAGACGCCCCAGCCAAGCAAAACATCCGAAAGCGCAGAAGCAGCGCCCGCGCAAAGCGCGCCCCAGCCGCCGCCAAGCAGCATGCCCGCCAGCAGCACGCCGACGTCGCCGAGGTTGATATAGCCAAAGCCGCTCGGCATTGGGATTGAGACCAGCGTCGTGAGCAGCACGATGCTTGCAGCAAGTACGCCCGCGGTTGTCAGGCGGCGGACAGATTTCGCTTGGTTCTGATGCATTGTGGTATACCTCCGTGTTTTAGCTCCGGCAAGCAGTTGTCGGCTGTTCGCTCTTGCAGCGCCGGAATAAAAAGCCAACCCCTTTGTTGTCTTATTTCTAGAAACGTCATCAAAGCGAGGGCTTTTCAAGCTTTTCTCTATTATAAGCATTGTGCGGCAAAATGCAACTTCATTCGCGCTGGTGTTTTATCCAATATTAGCATTGTGCGGTAAAATACATCTTCATCGCGCTGGTGTTTTATCCAATATTAGCATTGTGCGGCAAAATGCAACTTTATTTGCGCTGGTGTTTTATCCAATTATAAGCATTGACGACAAAAACAACTTTATTTACGCTGACGTTTTGTTAATCGCGCATCAGGCTTTTCTTGCAGCTGTGTCGACCGAACAATACTTGCGCGGACTTCTTTGCGGATTTTTTCGCAATTATTTAGAGTTGTCCATCCTGCGCTTTTGCAGGCAATGCCTGCACTGCTTCTTCGGCAATTTTTCTGGCGGCTTCTTTTTCGTTTTCTGTCTTTGTGGAACGAACGCTGAGCATAACGCCGAGGATGACGATTGCCCCGCCGATGAATTTTCTCGTCGAAACTTGCTCTCCCAGCAGAATGTAGGAAAAGAATACGCCGAAGATCGGCATGAGATTGAGCATGGACGTCACAGTGCTGGCAGACATGGTCTTGAGTCCGCGGTTATAGAGCAAAAACGCAATCACCGAGCAGAACACACCGAGAAACATCATCATCGAAAACGACATCAATGTCGGTTGCTGCCACTGCCCGCGTTCGAGCAAGGCAAGCGGAAGCATTAAGATTGTGCCAAACAGCGTGGAATAAAACAACAGCGTGATCGGCGGATAGCGGTTGATCACCTTTTTCGTCATGAAGTTATAGACCGCCCAGACGACGCCCGCGGCGACGAGCAGCAGGATACCGAGCAGCTCGCCTTCCAATCTCGACTCCGCTTTGACATAGGAGAGGATGACCACGCCGACGATGGCGATGAGAATCGCGACAATCTTGACCGCACTGAGCTTGATTTTATAGATCAGGCTTTCCAGCAGCAGCGTGATGATCGGATAGGAAGCGATGATCAGCGTCGCACTGGAGGCGGACGTCCATTGCATGGCAATGTTTTGCAGGATCGCATAGAGCATGATGCCCGTCAGCCCGCAGACGGCAAGCGTGAAGATATCCCTTCGCTCCAGGCGAACGCGGTTGCCCGGCAGCAGCGTAAGCAGACCCAGAATCAGCGTAGCAACCACAAAACGCGCCACAGCAAGCGTGATCGGCGGGTAAGTTGTGTAAGCGACCTTGATTGCGACAAAGGACGAACTCCAAAGTATGAGCGCGCCAAGGACGGAGAGTATGGGAGCCGCGTTGGATTGCTTTTGCTGTGGCACAGTGATGTTCCCCTAACATGAATTTTGCGGAAGAAAAGCCGTCCGGTCTAACAGCGACGGTCAGATTACCTTATTCCTTTTCAGTAGGAATGTCAAGAATTGTATATGATATATGCAATGGATTTCTTGTAAAATATTGCGCTGTTATAATTGAAATCAGATTTGTTTCTGGATATTAATCTATTAAATTCCGAACTCGTTTCTGCGTCTTAAATCAGAACTGGCCAACAGGAAAGTTTACGAATCACACCCATCCCTTCCGCCGCGAAGGTGATTGCGGTGTCGTTTGCGTCGGGATAGACGTTCGCGGTCATAACGTTCTTCCCGCCGTTAATGAACACCTCAACCGAGGAGATGTCGATGAGAATCCGCAGGTCAAGCATGCAGGACGATCCAAGCTTTGCTCGGCGCACGTTGACATCGGTTTCTTCGCTCGACGTGATCGTAACGCCCGCGCGGGTGCGGTCGAGCGTGCAGATATTTCTCTCGGTATCAAACAACAGAAGCGTCTCGTGTTCTTTCCCTTTCAGCAGGCGAATCGAAAACGACTTTGCCAAAGACAGGTCGATCTCCAGTTGCAGATCGACACAGTTGCCGCAAACACCTGAAAGGCTTGATTCTTCAGTAATGATCACATCGGTATGTTCCGCTGCATCTGCGCGATACCGCTCCAGTTCCCGCACGGGACGCTGTAGGATCTTTCCCGCTTCCAACGTGATCTCGCGCGGGAACGTCATAGCCCCCGCCCTGCCGAATCTGCTCTCGGGAATCGAGCGCTTCCACATCTGCTTCCAAGCAATCAATATTGTTCGCCCATCCGGCATAGTAAACGCTTGCGGCGCGTAGAAGTCGAAGCCATAGTCCAACTCGTTGTACTCGCCCTCCGGCACAAAGCGGCATGTGTCGGCATCAAACCTACCAAGCAGGTAGACTGACGGATGTAGGTTCTGAAACCGCGCTTCCTCTTGCGGCGGATAAAAATGCATGGAACTCATCATGAGCACATCCGCGCCGTCAAGCGAAAATAAGTCCGGGCACTCGAATATGCCTTTCTTCGCGCTTGAGTCTGTATACGCCGCCCCGCGACCCTGCCAATGAACCAGATCGGTTGAGGTATAGCACGCAATCTGCCGCCCGCGCACGCCGTTTTGATTGGCGGCGGCGGAGACGAGGCAGTAATAGAGATCGCACCGCTTAAACACCTTCGGGTCACGAAAATCGTACTTGCCGGAGCCCTGCGGCAGCTGCTTATTTGAGATGACGGGTTTGGTGCGCTTGGCAAAATCCACGCAGTCTTCGCTGGCCGCAAGGCACTGCTGCTGCCCGCCAAGCGCGCTCACGCCGGTGTAGAGCAGGTGCAGCCTTCCCTCGTGTTCGATGGCAGAGCCGGAGAAGCAGCCGAGCAAGCGCTCGAAAGGCTGATCCGGTGCGAGGGCGACGGGCAGGTGTTCCCAATGGACGAGATCCGTCGACACCATATGCCCCCAATGCATTCTGCCCCATTTGGGCGCATAGGGATAGTACTGATAAAACAGATGCGCTTTTTCGCCAAACCAGATGAGACCGTTCGGGTCGTTCATCCAACCCGTTGACGGCGTCGCGTGAAACTTCGGACGAAACGGGTCCGTTGATGATCTCTTTGCTGCAGCGCGTGCTTTTTGAAGCTTACTCAAGTCGTTTCCTCTTCTTCATCAAACAGATTCATTATCTTAAAAACACAGAGCCCTATTTTAATGATGTTGCCCGTCTGATCAAGTTCATTATTTTCATTATAAATGCGTTGCTGGTTTCAACGCAACGAGAGCCGCGGATTTCTCCGTGGCTCCCGTGCTGTTGTATGTGATTTTGGAGTTTGGTCGCTTACTCCATCGCGTTGAGCTTTTTGTAGTATTCGATCTTATCCATGGCTTCCTTCTCGGCGCGCTCGAAGAGTCCATCAGCCACATCCGGGAAGGTCTTCTTCAGCGAAGCATAACGCACTTCGCTAGTGATGAACTCCTGGAAGCTTCCGTTTGCGTCCTTGCTGTCGAGCGTGAAGGGATTCTTACCCTGATCCGAAAGGTCGGGGTTGTAGCGGTACAGCGGCCAGTAACCGGACTCAACCGCTTTCTTTGCTTCAAGCTGAGAATGGCCCATGTTGATGCCGTGGTTGATGCATGGCGAGTAGGCAATGATCAAGCTAGGTCCCTTGTACGCTTCCGCTTCGTTGACGGCTTTCATGAGCTGATTGGGATTTGCGCCCATGCTGACTTTCGCCACATAGACATAGCCATAGCTCATCGCCATCAGGCCGAGATCCTTTTTCTTGGTGCGCTTACCGGCTGCGGCAAACTTCGCAATCGAGCCCGTCGGCGTCGCTTTGCTGGACTGGCCGCCCGTGTTGGAGTACAGCTCGGTATCAAGCACGAGCACGTTGATATCCTCATCCATCGCGAGCACGTGGTCAAGCCCGCCGTAGCCGATGTCATACGCCCAGCCGTCGCCGCCGATGACCCAGATGGATTGTTTGGCGAGCAGGTCTTTGCCTTCGAGCAGCTCGTTGGTGAGATTGCAGGCTTCACACTCGCAAACTTTCCTGTTCTTGAGCCACTCTGCTTCCCACTCGGTGCCCGTCAGGTCAACGCCGTCCTGGGCCGCTGCAATCAGGCGATCGGCAGCCGCTCTGGAAGCTGCGCCGTCGTCTTTTTTCTCGAGCCAGTTCTGCGCCGCCGCGCGGAGCTCATCGGTCGTGTACTCCGCGGTGATGACCTTGTTGACAACTTCGGTCAGGCGGTTTCGGCGCTGCGTGTTGGCAAGCACCATGCCAAAGCCGAACTCGGCATTGTCTTCGAAGAGGGAGTTCGACCACGCGGGGCCCTGACCCTTGTCGTTCACCGTGTAGGGGCATGTCGGCGCGCTGCCGCCGTAGATGGAGGAGCAGCCCGTCGCGTTGGCAATGACCATGCGATCTCCGTACAGCTGCGTAATGAGCTTGATGTAGGGTGTTTCGCCACAGCCTGCGCAAGCGCCGCTAAACTCGAAGAGCGGCTTCTTAAACTGGCTGCCTTTGACCGTTGCGGTGTTGAACTCCAGCTCTTTTTCCGGCAGGTCGGCAAAGTAGTTCCAGTTGTCTTCTTCCTTTTCCACGGCGTCTGCCAGCGGACGGAACTCGAGTGCCTTGACCTTTGCCGGGCAAACGTCGATGCAGTTGCCGCAGCCGGTGCAGTCCCATGGGCTGATCTGAATGCGGAACTCGAGGTTTTCAAAGCCCTTGCCCTGCGCCTTCTTAGTTTCAAATCCGGCGGGAGCAGCGGTTCTTTCCTCCGCGGTGACCAGCACCGGGCGGATGACCGCATGCGGGCAGGCCAGCGCGCACTGGTTGCACTGGATGCAGTTGTCGGCTATCCAGCAGGGCACGTCAACGGCGATGCCGCGTTTTTCATATTTCGTGGTGCCGGTCGGAACCGTACCATCCGGGCTAAACTTCGAAACGGGGAGGTTGTCGCCCGCCTGCGCGAGCACCGGCCCTATGAACGCTGCGAAATACGAATCGTCGGTGGTCTTCACGGCAACGGCTCCGTCGGTTGCGGTTGCCCAGGAAGCGGGATACTTCACTTCTTCATAGCCGGTCGCGCCAAGGTCGATCGCGTCCCAGTTTTGCTTGACGATCTCATCGCCCTTATTACCGTAGGATTTCTTCGCGGCTGCCTTCATGTAATCGACGGCTTCATCCACGGGGATGACGTCCGCGAGCTTGAAGAACGCGCTCTGCATGATCGTATTGATGCGTCCGCCCATGCCCACTTCGCGGGCGAGTTTGATGGCATCGATGTTGTAGAAGCGAATCTTCTTTTTCGCGATGGTCTGCTTGAGGGACGCGGGCAGCTCACATTCCATCTCTGCGAGCGTCCAGGGGCTGTTGAGCAGAAATACGCCGCCTTCACGGATGCCTTCTGCAACGGCGTATCGCGTCACATAAGAGGGGTTATGGCAGGCAACAAAGTCCGCATTGTCGATCAGATACGGGCTCTGGATCGCCTTTTTGCCAAAGCGAAGATGTGAAACGGTGAGTCCGCCGGATTTTTTCGAGTCGTAGGCGAAATACCCTTGCACATAGAGCGGCGTGTGGTCGCCGATGATCTTGATGGAGTTTTTGTTCGCGCCAACCGTGCCGTCCGCGCCAAGGCCGAAGAATTTGCACGCGATGGTGCCTTTTGGCGAAGCGTTTACCTGACGGGTCACGGTAAGCGAGGTGTTGGTCACGTCGTCATTGATGCCGACGGTGAAGTGATTCTTGGGCTGCTTTGTTTCGGCGTTGGCAAACACGGCGTCCACCATGGAAGGCGTGAATTCCTTGCTTCCGAGGCCGTAACGACCGCCGATGACCTTGATGTCCTTGTGTCCGGTTTCAACCAGCGCGTTGAGCACATCCTGATACAGCGGTTCGCCGAGGGAGCCGGGCTCCTTCGTGCGGTCGAGCACCGCAAGGCGCTTGA
>JAUYTF010000180.1 GCA_030695285.1 Eubacteriales bacterium
GATAGCCGATGAATCCGGCGGCACCTGTCACCAGAATGGTTCGATTGCTGTACTCTGACACGATCTCTCCTTCTATCGTCCGACGGAGTAATACTCTACTCCGCCGCGCTTCATATGCTCCGGATCAAAGATGTTCCTTCCGTCATACACCAGCGGCACGCGCATCTTTCTGCGAAACACTTCCGGTGAAAGGCGGACAAACTCATCCCACTCCGTAAAGATAAAGCAGCAGAACGCGCCGTCCAGCGCTTCTTCCACACTGTCGGCAAGCGGCACATTCGGGTACATCTTGCTGAAATTATTTGCAGCGATGGGATCGTAGCAAACCAAGCTTGCTCCGTGCTTTATAAGCAGACGCACGTTATCCAGCGACGGCGCTTCTCGCAAATCGTCCGTACCCGGCTTGAACGCAAGCCCTAGCACTGCGACCTTGATGTTTTCGAACGTCATCAGCCGTTTTTTCGCCTTTTCAAAAAGGCGTGTCTTCTGGAGCGCGTTGATCTCTACCGCGGCATCCACGGTCTTGAGCTGCGTGCCGTGCTGGCGCGCAAGATACGTCAGCGCCTTGGTGTCCTTTGGAAAGCAGCTTCCGCCGTAGCCAACGCCCGCCTTGAGGAACTTGGCTCCGATGCGCGGGTCATACCGCATGCCCTCCGCTACGTCGTCGATATTGGCGCCCACGAGCTCGCAAAGGTTTGCGATGTCGTTCATATACGATATCTTCAGTGCAAGGAAGTTGTTGCAAGCGTATTTGATCATCTCCGCTGAGCGGCGGGAAACTGAAACGATGGGCAGGTCGAACGGCGCGTAGATCTCCAGCAGCATCTTCTTTGCCACATCATCGTCGGTGCCGATGATGATGCGCGTGGCATGCATGGTGTCATACACAGCGTTGCCCTGCGCCAAAAACTCCGGGTTGCTCGCAACGCGAACCGTCACGTCCCGCTCGAGGTTGTCCTTAATGTACTGCTCCACTTTATCGTTGGTGCCCACGGGCACGGTCGATTTGACCACGACGAGGCAGTCCCGCGTGACACACTGCGCAATCTGGCGGCAGACGGCGGCAATGTAGCGCAGGTTTGCGCTGCCGTCCGGCAGCTCTGGTGTGCCGACGCCGATGAAGATCGCGTCCGCGTCGGAATAGGCGCTCTGAAAGTCGCTCGTAAAGAAGAGCCGGCCAGCGGCGATGTTTTTTTGCAGCAGCTCTTCCAAGCCCGCCTCATAGATGGGCGAAATGCCCTCGCGCATGCGCGCGATCTTCTCTTCGTCCACATCGACACAGGTCACCATGTGTCCTTTTTCGGCGAAACAAACACCAGCGACCAAGCCGACATAGCCCGTTCCGGCAACGGATAGTTTCATACACTCATTCCTTCCTCATGCGCTCTTTGCGCACAGGCTCGCGTGAATCGTTACAGGATATCGTTTGGATCGCAGCCGTCCGGCCCGCAGGGTGGTTCTTCCGGCTTGCGATTTTTGGTGAAATACGACTTCATCGAAGTCCAGAGGTAGGAGATGCTCTCCAACCGTAATAATACAGCCAAACCGAGATAGACCGCAATCCCGCAAACGATCTGAAGGATCAGCAGCGGCAGCTCCGGTATGGGGATGAATGAAACGGCGTACACCGCACCCCACATGACTCCGGAGAGCAGGATCGGCGGCATCATGTCCCAAATCTGATCCCGCCAGCGGTAGGCGAAGAGTTGTTTCATGACCACCATGGTGACGAACATTGAGAACACAGCGGTCAGCACGACCGCCCCAGCGATGGCGACTGGCGTATTAAACGCAAAGACGGAAACCACGAGCGCCAGAATGCCAAACACTTTTTTGATGATCTCCGTCTTGAGGTAGAGATCGCTTCTGCCCAGCGCGTTCATCGCCTGCAGATCGGTCGCCTCAACGGGATAGAGCGCAAAAACAATGCACATCATCTGCAAATATGGCACGCTCGGCAGCCATTTCTCGGTGAGCAGCACACGCACAAAGGGAGTCGCGACCGCGGCAAGCCCCGCCATCATGGGGAAAATCATCAGTGCGGTAGAGCGATTGGTCTTTCGCACCATCCCGCGCACGCGCTCTTTGTTGTCCTGATGCGCGGCATAGGCGGGAAAGAGCACAGAGAGCGCAATGCTTGTAAGGTTGTTTGCGATCATGTCGGGATACTGCCGCCCGCGGTTGTAAAAGGCGAGCGAATCACCGATATAGCGCTTGCCGATGACCAGCGAAGACAGGCTGTTGTATCCCGTATCCAGCAGGCTTGAGAGCAACAGCTTCCAGCCGAAGGAAAAGAGCGAGCCTGCGCGCTTGATCGAAAAAACGAGCGCGGGCCGCCAGCGATCCATCAACCATAGCAGCAGAACGTTCGTAAACGAACTGATCATCTGCTGCGCCACCAGCGTCCAAACACCATAGCCGGCGTACGCCATGTAGATGCCGACCGCGCCGGAGAGCAGCGTTGCCCCCAGCGTCGCGATGCAAAACTTTCGAAACTCCAGCTTGCGCATGACGATCGCGCCCTGCACGGAATTGAACGCACCGGGAAACAACATGAGCGCGACGATGCGCAGCGCAGGAATGATCAGGGGCTCTTCGTAAAAGCGGGAGACAGCGGGTGCGCTAAAAAACAGCACCCCGTAAAAAACGGCAGCCAGCACGAGCGTCAGCCAGAGCACGCTGGAAAAATCCGTATTGTCCGCGTCCTTGCGCTGTATCAAGGCGGTTGCAAACCCGCGCTTGACCAGCACATCCGCGATGTTGACGAAAATGAGCAGCAGCGCAAGCGTCGTATAGTTCTGCGGATCGAGCATGCGCGCAAGCATGACCGAAATTACGAATTTGACGAGCTGGTTGCCGCCGCTCTCCATCGCTTTCCAAATCACGCCGGAGATGGTTTTATTGCGAAATGTGTGATCCATCGTTCCTGTTACTTTCTGCGGCTTCTCATCCACGCGATGACGCGCATGGTGAAGCCGGTAAAATACTTCTCGCCAAACAGGCGGATTTTTCTCTTCCACGAGAGTTTATCATAAAACGCCCGATAAGGGGGTTGCTTCGCCTCTTTGAGCTTGTGCTGATAGGTCAAAATCAGAAACTCCTGATAGCGAATCGCCTGCAAAAACGCTTCGTGATATTTCCCGCCGGAATATGCGTCATAGCCCTGGTTGAGCGCGATGAGATCCTGGCTGGTCTTGATGCGTGTGGCCATCGCGGAAGCATATTGCCTCGTGGACCACGAGTTAGGCACGGCGACGCGATATGCCATGAGCGTATCGGCGATATACCACGCATAGCCGGTCAGCGCGCCAAGCAGCTGAAACGGGATATCCTCTGCCTCCACATAGTCCGCAAACTTCGGCAGGTCCTTGAGCAGCTGCGTCGGCATGACGATGGTGTTCGTCGCAACAAAGCCGCCGCCCGCCCGGATCATGTTCAGAGGATCGACCATCCGGTCCATGTCATAGGGTTTAACGTGGCCGGTCACGCGGTTGTTCACATCGACCAGATCCGCCCCGCCGATGCAAAGCGTGCATTCGGGGTGTGCTTCCATGTATCCGACCTGCTTTTGCAGCTTCAGCGGGTCTGTCCAGTAGTCGTCCCCGTCGAGAATCGCGGTATATTTCGCGGTGACGCGCGGAATGAGGATGTGCGACTGAATCCGCCGGTCGATCGTATACTGATTCACGCTCTGCGCAATCAACGTGATCTTTTCGGGATACCTAGCCGCATAATCGCGGCAGATGTCCGCCGTCCCGTCGGTAGAGGCGTCGTCGTGCAGCAGAATATCAAACGGATACTCCGTCTCTTGCATCAGCACGCTCTCGATCGCCTGCACGATGAACGGCGCGTGGTTGTGCGTCGGCAATATGACCGTTACGAGCGCTTCTGTCTGCGTTTGCATCGTTTCTTCCTCCATGCTACTGCTTGATCAACCCAAATCTGACCAGATGCATGCGAATGCGCCGCCTGAGCGGAAGCGTGCGGTATCTTTCCCTGTACGGCGGCTTCTTCAGCGCGGGCAGATCGCTCGTCATGCGCAGCACTTCATATTCCTGATAGGTTGCGTTAAAGTCCACCGCGTCGTGCCAGCGAAGGCCGGACCACTCGTCAAACGCGCGCAACGCTTGCGCAAGGCTTTTATGGTGCTGCACCTGCGTTTCACGCTTGGATGCGTTGTAGGTCAGCGTCCAGGACCCCGGCACCGCCTGACGGTAGGCGCACATCGGCTCCGCAAAGTAGTGCGTCGTACCCTGGGACGCAAACCAAATCTGCAGCACCGCATCGTCCACATCCGTCATGTCGCAAAACGCCGCGCGGTTCTGCGCCAAATGCGTGGGCGCCACGATGGAAGCCGTGGCGACAAAGCCGCCGCCGCCGCGAATGACGTCCTCCGTCGGCACATCCGTATCCTCGGCATACGGCGTGACGCTGCCGATCCAATTTTCCTCGGGATCGACGAGATCCGCCGCCGAAACGCAGAGCGTGCATTCCGGATGCGCCTCCATGTAGGAAATCTGCTTCTGAAGCTTATGGGGGCTCGTCCAGTAATCGTCCCCTTCGCAGATGGCGATATACTTACCGCGCGCCAGCGGAAAGACATAATGCTCGAGAATCTTCGGGTCCTTCCGGTAGATGTTCTCCGTGCGGTAGACGCAGCGAAACAAATCGGGATGCGCCGCTTCATACGAGCGGATGATGTCCGCCGTGCCGTCTGTGGAAGCGTCGTCATGCACGATAATCTCAAACGAGAACTCGGTTTGTTGATTCAAAAAGCTATCCAGCGCGCGCCTGACATACGGCGCGTGATTATAGGTATCGCAAACGATGGACACCAGCGGGTTTTTAAGCTCCATGCTGCGCCCTCATCTTCATCCTCCCGAACGCTGCGATTAAATCCAGCACCAATTTTCTCTTATTGACAATCGCGTTGTATTGCAGCCGTTTCAAGGCGGAGAGCTGCCTGTTTTTCGCAAAATCCCTGCTCTCGTCATCGAGCAGCGCGTTCCAGTCAAAATCCAGCACAGCGCGTTTTTGCGCGCTCGTTTTCGCGCCGCGGTAATGCTGCCAAAAAAATACAAGCAGCACGTTGAGCTTTCTGGCTTGAAACAGCGCCAGATGCTCCGGGGTATCCATCCCCCACAACGTCATGAAATCGCGCAGTCTTTGGGTGACCGGCGCGTTGAATAGTCTGACAATATTCGCCGGCTCTGCGCTTCGCGTCATGCCCTGGCTGTGCCGCCGATAACGGTAAAGCTCCTTTGCCCGGTAGGCAATACACGATGCTTTTGTCACGGGGAAGAGCGTTTGAAGCAGGTCTTCCGCATGCGGGTTTGCGGCGTATGCTTCAAAATCGGTATCATCCGCCTTCAAAAGCCCGGCGCGGATCGCCTTGGTGCAGAGGTTGTTCAGCCGCCAGGAGCGGATCATTTCACAGTAAACTTTCCGTTTGCCCTCGCCTGAGAAAACCGTGTTGTCCGGGTAGACCGCCAGATTCGGCTCGATGGACTGATCCTCTTCGAAATAGCTGTAGTTGTTGAAGATGACGACGTCCGCGCCCGTATTTTCGATGGTTTCCCGCACGATGGCAAGGCACTCCGGCTCGTAAGCATCGTCCGCATCGAGAAACATGCAATAGGCTCCCTTTGCCGCAGCGATGCCAACACGACGCGCCATAATGAGACCCCGATTGGGCTGATGGATCACGCGGATCTTCGCGGGAAACCGCTCCCGATACCGGTCGCACAGCGCGCCGCCGCCGTCGGTCGATCCGTCGTCTACCAGCACGAGCTCAAAGTCCTGCTCGCTTTGCCGCAGGACGGAATCGATGCATTCTTCCAGATATTGTTCTGAATTATAGACCGGAACGAGTATGCTAAACATCATGCTGCTTACGTCTCCATTGCACCGCTGCGCTTGCCGTGCTGCACGCAGCGCATCGTGCTCTTCTTCTTATGTGCAATATCAGACAGACACTGGAACGCTTGCTTGAAACCGCGCCGGCACAAAGCCCTCTACGCGCACGCGCAGCGTACGCTTTTGAAACCCATCCAGCATTTCAGCAGCTTTCGTTTCGTCCGCCAATGCCGCTCCGCAGTCTGTGCTGACAATCGGCACATAGCCGACCGTATCCGCGCCGTAATCACCGATAGCATAGCGCACCAGCAGCCCTGTTTGTGCACCACTGTCCGCAGCAGCGCAGATAAAGCTGCCTTGTCCGTAGACGATGGTGGTGTTGTTCCAGCGCTCGCTGCAGCCTACCGCGTGGCTGCCCTGGCTAAGCACCAGGGACGCGCCGCACTCCGCAATTTTCCGGCAGACCTTCTGTTCCATCGGTGTGGGGAACGGATACCCTTCCCGTCCACCGTGATACAGCACGATCAGGCGGTCGCAATTGGATTTGATTTCGCGCACACGATCGCTCAGGTTCACAAGATCAAGCGGATTTGCGCCAGCTCTGCGTTCCGTTGCGCCAGCGCTCTCGCGTTCACAAACGGCATATACGCCAACGTGTACGCCGTGCCGCACGAAGAAAAATGACTGGTCTGCCGCATCGATGTCTTCTCCCGCGCCGAAAAACGCAACCTGCTTTGCCTTGAGCGCAGCGCGCGTGGCATTTATCCCGTCCGCACCGCAGCACGCGATGCCCTCCGTGCAGAGGCTAACACCCGTCGGACTCAGCGCAGCAACTCCGCTTGCGCAGCCAACCGGGACACAATTGCCGTTGCAGGTGCTGGGCTCACAGGACGCAGAGTCTGACAGCGGAGATTCAAGAGAAAAAATGCGCGCATCCGCCGCCTTCCAGACTGCGTTGAGCCCGCTGCACAACAGGCTCTGTGTGCCGGACGAAAACGCCTCTGTGTTCGCCGCCGACGGGTCAACCCCCGCGCCAATAAAAATCTCCAAGCTCATGCTTGCTCCTCCTGGTGTTTCTGAATGATCACCCGATCTAAAGGGAAATTACTTGTTGAGCCGATTGGCCGGATCAGGCGCGCTGCCTTTACGAACGGGGTTCCTCCACAGAAACCGGCCGGTATTTCGCGCCACAGCAAATCAACCGCCAGCGATGGTTTCAAGATACTGCCTCCATTTTTGCGCAACCAGCGTCTCATCCAGCCTGTTGCGAATGCCCGCCGCCCTTTGGCCAAGCCACAAAGCATACGATTCGTCGTCCGCGAGTTTACACATCGCCTCATAGAGCGCGTCCTCGTCTCCGACGGGGATCAGCAGACCGTTTTCCCCGCTGGTGAGCAGTGAGCGAACCCCGCCGATGGGGCAGTCGGTCGCGATGCAGCTCAAGCCGCATGCCATCGCCTCGATGAGTACATTCGGCATGCCCTCATAATCGGAACTCAGCACAAACATACCACTATCGTTGATGTCCTCAAGCAGGGTCTTGCTCTGGCCAGCCAGCTCGACCGCAGCGGCTATGCCGAGGCTGCTTGCGGTCTTTTGCAGCCGCTCTTTCTCGGGCCCTTCGCCGTAAATCACCAGTGAATAGGTGTGGTGCGTCTTATAAAAGCGCGCAAAGGCGCGAACTAGTAGATCAAAGTTCTTCTGCGTATGCAGCCGACCAGCCGCGACGACGGTAGGCTTGCGCTCGCCCTCGAATCGCGCCGGGATGCGGCTGGTATCCAGCGGGTTGTCGAGCACGATGCCACGCCGACGAATCGCATAGGGGAAATACTTTGCCGCGTCTTTTGTCTGAAAGATGAAGCCTTTTGCAAACGGATAGACGAGGCGGCGCAGCACGCGCTTGATCTTGCTCTCCGGATGACGGTGGGGATCGTTCCGCTCGCTGACGACGACCGGTACGCCGGTGCCCAGCAGATACAGCACCGTCCAGACATTAACCTTTTCCGGCAGAGCAAGCACGACGTCCGGCCGCTCCTGCTTGACGAGTTTTCTGAGTTTTCGATACGCCTTGGGTATCTTGCGCGCGGGCAGTGTTTGATCAAAGGTCAGATAGACCTGCTCGACTGACTCCGGCAGATCGTAAAACGACGGCACGCCGCATTCGGTCACCAGCTTGCACTCGATGCCGTCCCGCGCAAAGCAGTTGAGCAGCTGCGCAATCACTCGCTCGCAACCTCCGCCGCTCATCTTGTGCGTTACGATCATGAGTTTTTTCATCGTGCCAGTCCCTTTCCGAGAAATGCTTGAAATAGTAAGCGTAGACCACAGTTCTTGATCGATTTTCGAGAGATTAACTGTGCTTTCTCGCAGCGGATTCATATATCAGCATCAGCGTCTCCGCGTTTTGCGAAACATCGTAGCCCGCCTCCGCCGCGCGGACAATCGCCATGCCAGAAGCGCTTTCGCGCTCCTTGCGCTTTGCCAGCGCCATTGCGGCTGCGAAATCCTCCGCCCGCTCGATGAGCGCAAACGTGACCAACTCCGTGAGCGCGGCTTCACGCGTCACACGGTCGGAAACGATGCAGCATAGCCCCGCGCACTGCGCCTCGACCAGCGTCAACGGCAACCCTTCGTGTAGCGATGGCAGCACGAACGCATCCGCCGCGGAGAGCAGCGCGGGAATATCGTCCCGCAGCCCTAAAAACGAAACCTGATTTCGGATACCGAGCGTTTCCGCGCGGGCCTCGCAGCAACCGCGGCGTTCCCCTTCGCCCACGAGCAGGAGGCTTGCGTTTTGCCCTTGCTCCAGCATGAGCTGAAACGCTGAGAGCAGAAACGCCTGATTCTT
>JAUYTF010000191.1 GCA_030695285.1 Eubacteriales bacterium
GCTGACCACACCGCGGGTTACTGTATCTCCGGCAACATTCTGAAAATTGGCGCGAACATCGATCCGCTCAAGAAGGATGGTCAGATCGAGTACGCCCGTGCTATGCAGATTGGCACGGCGGCGGTGGATAGCACGGGCATGTGCTTGTTTGTGTATTTCGGTATCGCGGACAGCCCAAGCGGCTATCAAGCGCTTATCGATATGATCAATGCGCAATACGGCATTTCGCTTACAGCTAAGGATGTGGACGCATTGGGCGTTAGTGTATTGAAAGTCGAGCGCGACTTTAATAAGCGTGCCGGTTTCACCAATCACCACGACCGCCTCCCGGAGTTCATGGAGTATGAGCCATGCCCGCCGCACAATGAGGTTTGGAACTTCACGCCTGAAGAAGTTGACGAAGTCTTCAACTTCTAGACAATATTTTGCGCGTCAATCGAATTTTAGTAAAACTGGAACGAGCCGGAGCAATATCCGGCTCGCTTCGGTTTGCGGGCTTCTTGTCCTTGCGTTTCATTTGGTGTAAACTGATCCTGCAGAGGGATACGAGCAATGAGCGTTTTCCAAATGACATGACAACAACCCGACTTCTTTTGGGCGGGGTAAAACCTGCTCGTCTTGCATTTGCCGAATGTTGGAAACACATTCCGAACATCTATGAATGGAGTAGCGTTTATTATGATGGAATATGCGAACAATTCACTCGAAATCAGGGGCTTCCTTCAGCTGAATTCCGTTCTTCGTAAAAAATATGGCTCAATGCCATTCTACATTGATCAAGACAAGCCCATTACCGGCTTTGATTTAGCAACGCGCCTTGAGATCGCGCATCAGGAAATCGAGGTGATATTCGTGAACGGATTTGTACAGGCGCTTGACTTCGTCATTCAGCCGGGAGACCGGGTTGCGTTTCTTCCACCGGGATGTCCCGGCCCATACCGCATTGCCCTCGGATTTTATGGCAAGAACCAAAGAGACGAAACAAACTTCAAAAACACGCGCGAAGATTAATGCCAAAGCAAAGGCTGGCATAGGAGGGTTGAATATGACTATAACAGTGAAACTGTTTGCCACACTTCGAATGTATGGCGAAAAGGAACAGAAGGTTGCGTCGGAAACCAGTTTGACACCGAGTGATATCATTGACCGGCTGCGGCTTCCTGGAAACGAAGTCGCTATTGTCATGATCAACGGTTGCCACGCATTGATAGACACCGCGTTGAATGATGGAGATGTACTCTCTCTCTTTCCAGCGGTTGGTGGTGGCTGAATGCTTCTTGGGTTTTGGCGACAACCGATTGTGCTCAAAAAATGCTTATACCTTAGAAGATATGAGCGAAGCGACATCGTAAGTATGGTTCAATAGATCGAAGAAAAATACCTTTTGGCGCAGTATGTCGCCGCGCCCCGTTAGTATCTTCATGACCTCTGCCACCTCCAATGCTGCTGCAAGTTGTGGCGCAAACGCTGGACTGCTGGACGACGACGTTTCTCTTTTGTCGTGAAACAATGTGTGTAATGTGCGATCACCTGGAAACACACTTGTGATTTGTCCGAAAAACCCATCTATACCGCCGTGAACAAATGGAATGCCGATAGCTTCGCAAGCGTCTTCCAAAGTCAACCGTGAAGGTATGTTGTCCAAACAATCCACGACAGCATCGTGTCCGGCAAGTATTTCGCAAGCGTTTTCGGCAGTCAGCATGACATCGCAGGCATGCACGGTGACCTCGCTATTGATTTCAAACAGCGCAGCCTTTGTGACAGTTGCTTTGTGTTGCATTAGGGTATTCTCTGTGCAGAATATCTGTCGGTTGAGGTTGCTCGCTGTAAACACATCGCCATCAACCAAGGTCAGCTTCCCGACACCGAGCCGGGCAAGAGACATGATCACATGCCCTCCAAGTCCGCCGCAGCCGACAATGCATACTGCCTGTTGCCAGATATGTCGCAACTCTTCCTCGGTGAACGCACCGAGATTTTTCTTATAGCGTTCATTTGAAATGCTCATTTCGCCACATCTTTCTAATTACACCTATTACAAAACTCTGCGCGCCTGCCACGAAAGACTATACCATCCAAGCTACGCGACAACAGTATTTTACATGAAACATCGCTGTTCAGCCATTGATTTCTATTGTAGCCATTTATATTATAGCATCACCTCATGCTTGAACTAACCCCGAAATGTTTTGACCTGTTTCCTGAAATAGCAGTCCGTTCAAAAGAGCAAAATAGTAGAATCGAAAAAGCAGTGGACAAAAAAGCGTCAAGAACAACTACAGAGAGGAACAGAACGACTTTGTATCGAGGCAAGCGGAAGCTATGCGACGATTCTGAACATGATCATCCAGAATTACATCTAGCAACTCCATCTTCCGGTTCGACCCAGCTTGCACCCACCCTCACGATTCACGCGATTGTATCACTTCGCGAGGGTTTAGCCATCAAAATAACCACCATACACGGTGGTTGTTTTTGTTTGCTTATTCTGTTCGGTTCGGGCCAGTGATACTGCCTCAACTGCGCATCGCGGCTGTTATCTGTTGCGTAGCCGAGTGCGCCCAGTGTGCGATTTAGTGAGGCGGAGCAATCCCAGTGCGGGAGCAATAGAAATGGGCTTTCAACCCCGACGCATTGCGACCTGCACGCAGGCAGAAGTGTCGCCGGGTATCGAGTCCAGCAGGTTTAGCCAGCTAAGTACTCAAGAAATGATACAATTCGTGAGTGCTTTCTTTATGCAAAAATCCCGTCGTTGAGGACTTTATTGAGTTCGTAAAAAACTTTTCGTTTTATTAGAACAGATGAATCGGTTCTGTTTTCACACGGAATGCATATTTTGCACCCACCTCGGTGTTTCGCGCGGGGGTATGCGTTAGGTAATTTTATATTGCTACTTTCAATCTCCAAATAGATATTCTAAAATGCGTGGCAATAGTAAATTGTTTATTTGTCTTATCCATTCAAAATAGTTGACGTTAAGAGGTTCAGAAGTTGTCTGGAATACTTTACAAAAAGACACAGGAAATCACAAATGAACCGTCGTCAGAAAACATTCTTTCGACTGGCACCTTCAGTGCTCATTTCAGATTGTTCTTTTCGCCAGCGATAATATGTTGCTTTTCCTATCTCGGCTGCTTTGCATGCTTCATCAATCGTAAGACCCTGATTGTATTTAAGCACCACTAAGCCAAGCTTTGACATGATTTGTTCAGTCGTGTAACTCTTACGTGCCATCTCTTTTTCTCCTGCCGACGATCTTATCGTGTATTCGAATCAACATTCGCGGGCTCTCTTTTTTGTAGAGGTTAATATGCGTGTTCGATCGTGAAAATTGTCTCGCGGAAGTAGTCGTCCACATAGTGCTTTTCCGTAACAGGAGAGTAGGTCAGAACCGTTATGCTCCTTCGGCTTGTATTGAATGTCAATATCCTAAGTTGCCCGCAATTCTGCCCGTAGTGTTGGTAGTTATAAATCAGCGCTGTCACTTTACGGTCACTGATGCCATCGCCGGTATCATCTATCTCTTCGAAATGCGCACCGGTTCCTCGTACATGGCCGGAAAGAACCAGCCGCACATTAGGATTCTTTTGAACAACCTCGTCAAACATCTTCTGTCCGATGCGCGTATAACTGCCGTCTGCATTGATATAGCTATGAAACAGCAAAATCGCAACAGAATCAGGGTGTTGCCGTAGAATCGTGTTCATCCAGTGCGCAGATGCCTCCTCCGCCCCCCATCCCGCACCAATCAGAAGAAACGAAACGCCTTTCGCATAGAAAGTTGCGTAAGCCCCTTTTCCCGCTTCAAATGAATAGGCGTGAGGAATAGCCCGCACATTCGGTCTGGCAAGATACGCGGAATAGTCCTGCAATTTGACCCCCAAATCATGATTGCCAGCTATTCCAAAGTATGGGATTAAATCCCGAAACTGACTGTAGCAACGATCAAAACTCTCCCATTGTTTCGCTTTAAACCCGTTGTCCACTGCATCGCCGGTTTGTATGACATACCGAACGTGGTGCTTTTGATACGAATTTCGTATCCAGCTCCCCATACATGTCAATGCTTCCGGATATCCATATGCCATCGCCTGTGTGTCGGACAGCCAGATGATCGAGAATGTGCCTTTTCTTTGACCAACACTCGACGAATCACATGTTCCACCCGAAAATAATCCCGTATCCGGTACTTGCGCAGGCGGACTCGCCTGTTCGATCTGAAACGCCAGATCCGCGCTCATATTCGCATGCGATATCGACGGAATCCAAATGAACAGGAAAATCGGCAGTAGAATGGCGCTGAGTATTCTCCATGTTTTGGAACGGATGTTTCGTACGATATT
>JAUYTF010000214.1 GCA_030695285.1 Eubacteriales bacterium
GATGTTATCAATACCGAAACAGTACTAATTAAAAAGCTCCATAGAAAGGCTCCAGCATAGAACACCAGAATGACCCACTTTAAAAATGGTAGCCATGAAGATGCAATTAAGACGGCGAGAATACCGCCGAAGCAAGTCCAAGAGTTCCTGACATTTTCTTTTGATTTTGTAGAGTATTCGTTTCCGTCTCCGATTCTGAAGATTATTTGACGAGTACAAACTGCACCACCCAATACGATCATCAAGATAATTACAAGAATTGCGAATAAGTAATCCATGTTACCCCCCTATTAGATATCAATAATTTGAGTTTGTTTACTACATAACACTCAAACCGAGATTGCTGTTTAAGAGTACAGATATTGTTATAATTTTGCGCGCGCGAGGTCATCAATGGCTTGCTGCTTTTTCGTTTCTGCTTCGAGTAACTTATAAATAGCCAGAAGCCCCGTAGCACAAGATAGAACAAATATTACCAAATAAAAATACTGTTGGGTTTCAACCGCAATAATTACACTGAATATTGTCAGTGTAATCATAACCAGAAACAGAATTACACTGATGATATTCGTAGCCTTCCCGCTCCCCGCTAAAGCAAAGAAGAAAAACAACGCGGTTGGAATAGATGCCAGTATCCCGATAACATCAGTGATATATGACATTAGTGTTGTGGTTTCCCCCCATGGCGTGATGCCCGAAAAAGTAGTGATCATTCGTAACAATGGAAGTAAAAATAAAAACAAGAAAACAGATAGAATTATTCCTATAAGTACTTTAATAATCCTCGGGCATTTATTTTGGTATTTCTCGGATTGTGCAAGCTTGTAGATACCATACAGTATCGAAATTGCGACGGCGTAGAACACGAATGAAAGAATAAACATCTTGATTACAGCCCCCATGAATGATATTGATTGTTTGAAACGAACAAATTTTCTTATTGAAGAAAGAAATCTTGAAAGCCGCTGCACAAAATGGAAATGTCTGTTGATTAAAAAACTCATGAAGGTGAAAAAATGCATTTCAATAAATAATATACAATTCAAATTCACGTGTTACAAGAGTGATTACGAATGAACTGATGAATGTTACTTGCCACAGCGCAGGTCGCGGATCGTGCCCGCGGGATCGTTCGCCTGAAATATCGCGTTGCCCGCGACAAGCACCGTCGCGCCTGCGTCGATGCAGAGCTGCGCCGTCTCGGGATTGATGCCGCCATCGACTTCGATATCGGTAATGAGACCCCGCTCGTCGATCATGCGCCGGAGTTCAGCGATTTTTGAAACGGATTCCGGGATGAATTTCTGCCCGCCGTAGCCGGGGTTGACGGACATAACCAGCACCAGATCGCAATAAGGCAGCACTTCCTTTGCCGCGATTGCGGGCGTGCCAGGGTTGAGCACGACACCTGCCTTGCGCCCTGCCTCGCGGATTTGCTGCAGCGCACGATGTAAATGGTTCTCCGCCTCCACATGGATGGTGATGATATCTGCGCCCGCCTGCAAAAACCACGGGATGAAGCGGGAGGGTTCCTCAACCATGAGGTGCACGTCGATCGGCAGCTTGGTCAGTGGGCGGATGGAGGAAAGAACCGGCGGCCCAAAGGAAAGATTTGGCACGAAATGCCCGTCCATGACGTCGAAGTGAACCCAATCCGCACCCCAACGATGCAGTGATGCGATATCGCGGTCAAGGTTTGCGAAGTCTGCGGCGAGAATGGAAGGCGCAATTTTAATCATAATGGTGTTCTCCTTTGAAGTCCCGGCTGAGTGGAATCCTCTGCTAAGGGTACTATTCTTGTTCAATCATAGCGATGCTTGTGCTTTTCTTCGATCTCTTTTTGAATCTCCAGATAGCGCTTGAAGCGTCCCTCGGCGAGTTTTCCCTGCTCCAAAAGCGACTTGACCGCACAATCCGGCTCGGCGTTGTGCCGACAGCCGGAAAACCGGCATTGGGTGAAAACACCGGAGAACTCGGGATAACACGTATTGAGCGCATCCTGTGACAGCTCGCTCATCTCAAACAGCGAGAAACCGGGCGTATCCAGCACCGCGCCGCCTAAGAACGGCCAGAGCTCTGCCTGACGCGTGGTGTGCCTGCCGCGATCAGTCTTTCTTGTCAGTTCGCCGGTTTCGAGTGAGAGCCCGGGAAAGAGCGCGTTGAGCAGCGAGGATTTACCGACGGCGGACTGTCCCGCAAAGCAGGAGACGCGACCGGTGAGAGCAAGCTTCAGTGCGTCGATCCCTTCGCCGGAGCTAGAGGAGACTAGCAAGGAGCGAAATGCCGTGTAATCCGATAGAAATGTATTCATGATCGCCGGCTTTGCTGCGTCAATCTTATTGAGCACGAGCAGAGGTTCAATCTTGAGCGTGTGCGCCTGAATCAGCAATTTATCTGCGAGCAGAAAATCAGGTTTGGGCACACCGGCGGAAAGCACGATCACCAGCAAATCGATATTAGAAACGGGCGGACGCAGCAGCGCGTTTCTGCGCGGCAGGATCTCATCCATGGAGGAATACCCTGTTTCAGGGAAAGAGATTTCGACGAGATCGCCAACCATCGGGGTGACGCCCTCGTTTCGAAATCTGCCGCGCGCTTTTGCCGTGAAAACTTGGCCATCTTCGAGCAAGATGCTATAAAACCCGCCGATACCTTTGATGATTCTTCCCTGCATGGCGGCTCAGGACTCCTTTGCCGTGAACGTAAAGTCTTGACGCTTAACAACCGCACCGTCGCTCAAGAGGATGATTTCTCTAGTGCCC
>JAUYTF010000241.1 GCA_030695285.1 Eubacteriales bacterium
CCGCGACGAACACGCCCGAGACGGGCAGCACGCGCGGCACGGATGTTTTGAGATCCATGATCTCCAGCCCCTCCACATGCTTGTCCGCAATCAGGTTGAGCGGGATACAGGACAGCGCAAAGTGAATGTTGGGCACTGATTTTGCCTTTTCGACCAATACCGCTGCCGCGCGAAACTCGTCGCGCCGGTGCACCACCGTTACGCTCGTGCAAAAACGCGAAAGATACAGCGCGTCCGAGAGTGCCGTGTCTCCGCCGCCGACCACAGCGACCGCTTTTTCCTTGAAGAACGCGCCGTCGCAGGTTGCGCAATAACTCACGCCCGCGCCGGTGAGTTCCTCTTCGCGCGGGACGCCGAGGGAGCGCGCGTGCGCACCCATGCAGAGGATGACGGTCTTTGCCGTGTCCTCGCGATCGGGCAGCAGGATGCGCTTGGGGTTCTCTTCCAAAATTAGGCCGGTTGCGCCCGCGCATTCTACCTTCAGGCCAAACTTTTCCGCCTGTTTCTGAATCAACGAACCGACTTCGTAGCCGACCACGCCGTCGGGAAAGCCGGGATAATTCTCCACGAGCGGAGTTTTTGCGATCTGTCCGCCCGGGAAGAGCTCCTCATAGAGGGTGACGTTCACGCCGCCGCGTGCGGCATACAAGCCTGCGGTTAATCCGGCGGGGCCGCCGCCGATGATTGCGATATCCGAATGCATACGAAAAAAACCTCCACGATTCGCTCTAAAAGTATTTATTAGTATAGCGAAGTTTCAGCAAGAAAGCAATTCGCGCGGCACTTGCCTAGCGTGACTTTCGCACAGAATCGCAAACAGACAACGTTTGACGCTGGTGTGTTGCATCCCGTATACTGTTTTGGAAAGGTCTCAACAGCGGACCCGAAAAAGGAGCCGGCGCATGCGCCCGAACAGTTTGTTTTTTGACCGTGGCGGCAAGCAGGGTCTTGCCCGCACGGTTTCCATGCTCATCACGATTGCGTATCTCGTGCTGATCGGGTACATTTTGATACGCTATAAGCGCTTTACCTATCTGTTTGACGAGGCGTTTTTCACTACGCCGATGTTCGGCTGGCTGCTGCTCTCCTATATTGCGCTTGCGGTTCTGTTTGTGTTCATTCTCCGCTGGGCGAACTGCCGCGTACGCCGCCGCCCCGCGCTCTGGGCTGTCGCGGTGTTTGCAGTCGCGATGGTTCCAAGAGCGTTTCTGGTGATTCAGCTAAATCCGGCGTATTTGACGCAGGGATGGATCGGCGCATTTGCCGCGCTGCTGCGGCAGGACGCGATCCCGCTCGTTCTCTCTGCGGTCTCCGCGCTTTCTGCCGCGGTAGTCTATCTCATCGCGCGGCGTTTCGACGAGGGCAGCGCGCCCGCAGCGGGGCTTTTATTTGCGCTCTATCCCGCGAACATCGTGCTTGCGCAGCGGCAGTGCGTGATGCAGGCGGTGGTGCTCTTTGCGCTGCTTTCGGTGCTCTTTGCGCTCGTAGCGTTTTCTGCGCTCCGGCGCGGGCGGGCGATGGCGTTCTCCGCACTCAGCGGGCTCTCGTTTGCTCTTTGCGGCGTTGCGCTTGCTTCCGTCTGGCTCTTAGCCCTCGCGTTTGGCGTTTTCTGGCTTGTGCTGTTTCTTGCGTCGTTTCGCATCGAAAAAGAACCCCTGCGGCTGCTTCTTATCGCGCTGGCGTTCTGCGCAGTGTTTTTCTCGCTCCGCGCGCTTGCGTTTGAAATGCCCGCCTGGGGCAGCATCGACGCGAATTTATCTGAGGTAATGCAGAAAAACGCCGCGCAGCAGGCGCGGGAGGGAGTGGCGCTGCTGGACTCTCTGAACTGGGAAAATCTTCAACAGGGGTATGACCTGCAGGGCAATCCCGTTCGCCTGGATCACAACATCGTTAGGCTTTGGCTGGAAAAGGACGGGGCGCTTCTAGCCGCAACCAACACCGCCGCGTTTTCCGCCGCGGGACTCAGCAACCTCATGCAGGGGGTTCGCCTGCTGGACTTTTTCTATATCGCGGGCATCTTCCTCTTTGCGTGGATCGGCGGGCTCTTGCGACGGAGCGGGGGCGCGGGGGATCTGCTGCTTTGGGTGTTTCTCGTGTGGGCGCTTTCGCATCTTTTGAGCGACCGGCAGATGATCACACGCGCGCTGGGAGTACCGATCTTGATGATGTTCGCGGCAAATGGCGTGTTTGCTATCGTCGGCACCGAACCGCGGCCAAAGGAACGCTCGAAATACGCCTACTGCGTCAACCGCGGCGCACTCAACCTCGGCGATATACCGCCGGCGGGAATGCAGCAGGATCGATCGGACGGCGTTTTTTCTGTAACGAAAGCCGATGCCGGGGCAAGACCGGCTGCGTCAGGCGGGCTGTATGCGGCGATGGAGGCGGACATCTCGCAACGACGAGAACAAGATCATACAACACGGGGGGATATGATATGAAGGAATCCTATCAGGACGTCAACGCAAAGACCATCGACCGCTGGGTCGAAAACGGCTGGCAGTGGGGTCAGCCGATCACGCACGAGCAATTTCTCGCGGCAAAGGCGGG
>JAUYTF010000252.1 GCA_030695285.1 Eubacteriales bacterium
AATGTGTGAACCCGCGTTAAATCAGCATTCCGCCGGTCACATCCACGATGGCTCCGGCGATGTACATGCCCTTTTCCGAAGCGAGGAACGCGACGGTATAGGCAACCTCGCGCGCGCTGGAAACCCGACCGACCGGAATGCGGTCTTCGTAGTACTTCAGCCATTCCGGCTGGGAGAGCTTGTCCTCGTTGATGGGGGTGCGAACCATGCCGGGCGCCACGCCGTTGACGATGATCCCGCGGGACGAAAACTCACGCGCCAGAGCCTTTGTCATCATGTTGACCCCGCCTTTTGCCGCAACGTAGTGCGCGTGATCCGGCGAGGAGACGGTAAAGCCGGACTTGCTGGAGATACTCACGATGTGACCCTTCACGTCGTGCTTGAGATAGTGCAGCGCCGCGCGTTTAGAGAACATAAACGTGCCGGTCAGGTCGATGTCGATGACTTTTTTCCACTCTTCGTCGCTCATCTTCTCAATCGGTGTGGTCGGCCAGATGCCCGCATTGTTGACGAGCACGTCTACGTGGCCGTACATCTCTTCCGCCTGCACGAAGATGTTGTCGATGTCCTCCGCTTTGGAGATGTCGCCGTACATGGCGACGCACTTTGTGCCGTATTTTGCGCTGAGCTCTTTGGCAAACGTTTCCGCGCCTTCCGGATCAAATAAATAGTTGGCGATGACGTTCATGCCCTCTTCCGCGAGAACATCGCAGATGCCCGCGCCTAGTCCCGTTGTGCCGCCGGTGACGATTGCTGTTTTACCCTTTAAATCCAGATCCATAGTATATTTCCTCCAACTGCTTTGCCGCTTAGTGCATCTCTCTGCCGCCGGTGATGTTAAATGCCTGCCCCGTACAATAGTCTGCCGAAACGGTCAGGAAAAACACGAATTCCACGACATCCTGAATGTCCGTGAGTCTGCCGAGCGGCACTTTCTCCGTGAACTTCTTCACGATCGCGTCGCGCTCCATCTTCATGTTCTCGACGTAACCCTTGCTGACAGAGGACCAGACGCCGGTTGCGTCCGTGATGCCCGGGCAGACGGCGTTGACATTGATGTTGTCCTTGGCAACCTCGAACGCCAGCGCCTGGGTGAGCACGATCACCGCGCCCTTTGCCGCGCTGTAGGGTGCCATCAGGGCGGAGCCGGTCTTACCGGACTTACTGGCAAAGTTGATGATCTTACCCATCTTGATGCGCTTCATGCTCGGCAGCGCACCCTGAATGCAATACGTGGTGCCGTAGACGTTGACCTTGAACATCTTATCGAGGATGGCTTCATCGTTCTCTTCAAACGGGCGGGTGTCAACCACGCCGGCATTGTTGACCAGAGCGTAGATGTCGCCATAGGTTGCTTCGATATCTGCAAAGCACTTGAGCACTGCGTCGCGGTTTGTGATATTGAGCACATAACCTTTCGCGATGTACCCCTTGTCCGCGAGCGTCTTTGCGGACTCCTCCACAAGCGGATCGATGTCGATGAGCACGACCTTTGCGCCCTGCTCGGCATACTTTTCCGCGATGGCAAAGCCGATGCTCTTTGCTGCGCCGGTTACCACGCAAACCTTACCTGAAATACGGTCACTGCTGAGACTCATGTTGGTTCCTCCTGCTTATTCTCTTATTTCTTTTTTATGTTAGATTTTTTGATAATTTGGTGTTCAATGGTTCTGTCGCTCTATGCCTTAAGCAGCCGGACGGTTTCTTTCATGTCTTCTGAAAGAAAGATCATCGACCCGCCGACGAGGTTATCCACGCCGAGCGCACGCTTTGTCGCACCGTTTTCGGTGTTGATGCCGCCGTCCACCTGGATTTCGAACTGCAGGTTTCTCTCTTTTCGCATCCTGGCCAGCCGCTTGATCTTCTCGTCCACCGCGTCGATGAACTTCTGCCCTCCAAAGCCCACACAGACCGCCACCAGCAACACCAGATCCACCTGGTCGAGATAGTGTTCGAGCATCTCTACAGGCGTAGCGGGATCGAGTGAAACGCCCGCAAGCTTGCCGTGTTTCCTGATCTCGCGGATCAGCTCAATCGGGTGCGCCGTTGCCTCGTGGTGAAAGGTGATCGAGTCCGCGCCCGCTTGGGCAAACACCGCAATGAACCTGCCGGGTTCTTCGATCATCAGGTGCACATCCGTGCGAAGCGAAGTATAGCCGCACACCGCGCGCGTGATGTCCATTCCCATCGTAAGGTTTGAGACAAAGTGCCCGTCGGTGATATCCACATGGATGCAGTCGCATCCGGCTTCTTCCGCCCGCCTGAGCTCTTCGCCGAGCCGCAGCCAATCGGCGGAAAGGATGGACGCAGATACTCTTTTCATGCTGAAATCTCCATTGCTCCTGTATGATCTCACTATATGGAGGCCTTCTTTTATTGTCAACTATTTGATGCTATAATGCACATATGTTCATGTTTTTGTCCTCTAGACGGTCATATTTGCAAATTATTAGAATAGAGTGTTAATATTTTCTCGTATTCTTTACATTTTCTCTCGTTTTGCTTGACAACACCGAATAGATGCAATATATTCAAACCATCGTGAATAGGAGTGTGTTTATGCCACAACCGATCGACGAAAAACGCGATCTTTTGATCAAGGTCGCCAAGCTCTACTATTTAGAAGGCCGCTCGCAGGAGGAGATCTCGCGCGAGGTGCATGTTTCGCGCCCCACGGTTTCGCGCCTGCTGAAAACCTCCATCTCTTCCGGTATCGTGCAAATTCGCATCGACGATATTTCTTCCTTCGGTATCGAGCTCGCAAAGCGCATTCAGGATCGATTCGGTATTCGCCACGTCATTGTCGCGCCCAGCAGTCACAATCTGGAGGAAAGCAAGCAAAACGTGGGCGCCGCCGCCGCCATCTATCTGGAATCGTTTCTCGAAAACGGCGTTCTGCTTGCCATCGCTTGGGGCACCACGCTGAGCTACGTGGTCAAAAACATTCGCCACAATGCCAGCAAGCGGGTGGATGTGATTCAGCTGCTCGGCGGCATCGGCAACAAGACCATGGACACCGACGCAAACGCGCTCGCGCTGACCTTGGCGAGCGCATTCAACGGGGACAGCTATCTGCTGCAGGCACCGTTTATGGTAAAGAGCAAAGTGCTGCGGGACCTGCTCATGGACGAGCCGCACATTCAGGAGCATTTTCAGCGGCTCTCGAGCGCTAACGTCGCCGTCGTGGGCCTTGGCTCCACGCGTCCGGAGCTCAGCGCGCAGTTCCGCTCCGGGCATATCAGCATGGAGGATGCGCAGTCGCTTCGAAACGAGGGCGCCGTCGGGGACATCTGCGGGCGCTATATCGACATCGACGGCCATCGCTGCGAAACCCCGCTGATGGATCGTATCATCTCCGCTTCGCTGGACGACATCAAGAGAATCCCGACCGTGATTGGCGTAGCCTGCGGCGAGGAGAAGAAGGACATCATCACAGGCGCGCTCAAGGGGAAGTACATCGATGTGCTAATCACCGACCGGAGCGCCGCGCTCGCGATTTTGAGCGAGAAGTAAAAATTGCACCCTCTTGGCGCAACATATAAGATACTTGGTTGCAACGAAAAACCGCGGAAGATGCCGCGGTTTTTGATGTTTATTTGTTTGTACCAGCGAAAGAATGATCTTTTTTATTTCGTTCGTTAAAGCGCGTGATGCTCAAACCAGCGAAAGAATGGTTTTTGCGGTGTTTTCGTCCGTTACGAAATGTGTGAAGATGTTGAGCCGGAGCGCGCCGATGATGGAGAGCACCTTGTGGTGGCCTGCCGCGATGCTGAGCACGTTTTTCGCGCTCTTGAGGCCCTCTTCGTCGATGCCCATGATGCGCTCGTTGTAGTCGTTGTTTAGAAACTGACCTTGGATGTTGAAGCGGCGCGCGCCGATGTCCCCAACCGTCTTCTCCGGATTGTCTTCATAGGATCGATGCAGCGCAACCGGGTCAAACTGGCTCTTGTCGCTATAGTATTCCGGCGGCGAACCAACGCCGACGATGGCAACATCAATCTTGCGCCACTTCTCGGCGATGGACTGCATATATTGGCTCTTGAGATGCAGCGCCTTGTCCTCGATGGACTCCGCAAGCGCGGGCGCATAGATAAAAGACGGCGTGCCCCTGAGCTTTTCGGCAAAGAGGCGAACCATTTCGTTGAGTTGATATTCGGAAGAAAGATGGTGCGAGCCGCCGATGAGCGGTACGACGTTGACATCAAACAGACCCGTGCTGTCTGAAAACGCACGCATGAACTCATAGCACGTCATGCCCCATGCGACCCCGACGGTCGAATGATTCTCAATGAGCTTCTCCGCGACAATCGCGCCCTGTGCCGCCAGAATTTTGGTCAACGGCGTGAGCGCGGTGACAACCGTCGGTGTGACATAGCAGTTTGAGATATGGAACGCGTGCGAGAGCTCATTTGCCAGCATCTCGTTGCTTGCCAGCGGGTTTTTGATGTTGATTTCGACGATGCCAAGCTCTCTTGCTTCCGAGAGAATCATGGAGATATAGGATCTGGAGATGCCAAGCTCCTTGGCGATGCTCTGCTGCGTGAGCCCTTCCATATAGTACATCTTAGCAACGTGTACCATCATTTGCATGTCATATCTAGATTCCATTCGGCACCCTCAAAACGATATTCAATATTGGGATATACTATCATATTTAACTGTTTTTGAAAACGGTTTTCCATTCTTTCCACGTATCATCCAGCCTGCTGCTCAGTTTTCGATATAAATTGAACTTATCCGCATAGATCCGCGCTTTTTCCGGATTCGGCAGGCACGTATAGCGCACTTTGGAAAAGACATCGGCCGCGTGATAAAAGTCCTCCAAGACACCTGTTGCGATTCCCGCACACATGGCGGCGCCCATAGCGCCCAGCTCGGAGGCTGCGGAGACTTCGATAGGGATCTGGAACACATCCGCGAAAATCTGCACCCAGACGCGCGAGCGGGCTGCCCCGCCGGAGATGCGTATGCTCGCGGGTCTCTCGCGAAAGCGCAGCAGGTTTTCCATATGCGTCCGGTGAGAGAACGCGACGCCTTCGTAGACCGCGCGCATCAGGTGCGCCTTGGTGTGCAGCCCACTGACGCCCAGGAAACACGCTTTGGCATCTGCGTTTACATTCGTACCAAACAAAAACGGCAGGAATATCACAGGGCAGTCTTCCGGCGAGACGGAGGCCGCCATGCCGTCGGTAATTGCAAAGACGCTGCCGCCCGTCAGCTCCGCCTCTTTCTTCTCCGTTGCCATGAGGTTTTGAATAAACCATTCGAGGTTGCTCGCGGATGTCATGCTGTTCTCAAGTATCATCCAGTAATCGTCCATGCAATACAGCGCGGTTTGAAACAGCTCCTTGGAAACGATCGGGCGTTTTGAAATAAACTCGTTGATGCTCCACGTCCCCGCTACCATACACATCTTGTCGGGCGAGGTTACGCCTGTTCCGATGCAGCAGGCTGCGACATCGCAAAGCCCGCCCGCAACGGGCGTTCCTTCCAAAAGCCCCGTTTCACGCGCGGCTTTTACCGAGACTGCGCCGCAAGAATCGGTGCACTTACGCAGCGGCGCAAATAGGTGCTTGTATTCTTCGATCCCGAACGCAGCAAAGATAGCGTCGTCGTACGATTTCGTCGTCAGATTGATCCCGTTTGCGACAGAGACATCGGTCAGCTCCGTATACGCCTCCCCCGACAGGCAGAAGCGGATGTAGTCCTTGCAGGAGAGAACCCATCTTGCGCGGTCGAGCACCTGCGGCTTTTCAGTTTGATGCCAGGCGACAATCGGGAGCGTCTGTCCAGCCCAGATGATCTGCATGGTCATTGGAAGCAGCTTTTCATACGTTCCGTCTGCATTCCATCGCTCCACGAGTTCCTTGGCGCGCGT
>JAUYTF010000258.1 GCA_030695285.1 Eubacteriales bacterium
GTATCACGTTAAGGGTGCAGCTTAAGTTTAGGCTCCGTTTTCTTTACAATATTGTCACGTGTGGTTGAAACGTTTGTTCGGTATAATATTGTCGTATACATTCTTATAATTCACTCGCAATCGAATTCTTACAATTTTCTGGTGTAAGCAGGTTGTATCCTCAAGAAAAATACGCAGGAGGATAAAAACATGCGTAACAAAAGGTTTAACAATAACCTTACCGGCAGTATTTCCAAAGGTGGTGTGCTGTACAGAGCAGGCGAGATTCCCGCCCTGACAAAAGAGCAAATTGAGCAGGCAAAGCTCGTCAGTAAGCTCCCCAAAGATTTTCCCTTCGCACAATGGGACAACATGTATACGAAACAGCAACTCCAGCAAATGAAGCACAGCGGGCTGAACGATCAAGACCAATGGTCTTTGCTAAACGCGAATGTCCCTCTCAGCGTTTTGAACCAACACAATCAAGCGCAGGCCGAGGTCGAGACAAGAGCAAGTGCCACGAGAATAGCCGCTTCCCTGATGAGCGCAACCGCTCAGGCCTCTGTTCCGCGCACGCAAGCAGCCGTCGGTAAACCCACAATTTCTACCCCTTTACAAACGTATGGTTTGAATGGACAATTGGAGGGGAAGCAGCTGGCGGTAAAGACTACCGTCCAAAACGGGTTGTCATCCAAGGATGCGATGGATCAAAAAAAAGATAAATTTTGGGATAAAGTCGCTGCTAATCCGGCCAAACAGAATGTACCGCAACCGACACCGCCGCCCTCGAAGACACCGGGATCGAATACTCCGTTGGGTACCTATACGCCGACTGGCAATATTTGGCAGGATATGTATAAAGCAATAACGACCTTGCTACCCGGCATGTTCCCAACAGGCAAGTCGGCAGCAGCGGAAACAAAGCAGACGCCAGCGCCATATGAATTTTGGTTCAGAACAGAGCCACCGACCAAAACGCCAAGAATGACCCCTTCACCTAGCCCGACACCGAAGCCGACACAGACGCCGACACCAAAACCAAGCAGACGAGATCAAATCGCAAATGATGTAGTTACTTATGCAATAGAACATTTGGGTGATAAATACAGTAAAGAAGGAAACACAGGAAGTTTAGGTTATGATTGCTCTGGACTCGTTAGGGCAGCGTGCGAAAAAAAGGGTTCCGGGTTAATATTCGGGCAAGGTTACATTAGTAATAGCTGCGAAGATGGGATGGCGGAGGACTTAATCAAGAACGACTGTTGTGACGTAAAATATGATTATTCAAACGGTGGTACGTTTCCTGAGTTGAAACCCGGAGACTTAGTCTTTTTTGCCGATCCGGGTAACCTCGGAACAGATAAGCACGTTGCCATAGCTACTGGAGAAGGATTACAGGTAATAGAGGCAAGTAATGTGGTACACAAAGTAACAGATGAATTCGATGCATACGAGCGAGAAGACTCGGGAGACTACATTCGAAAATCTGGCCAGATAGTAACGTATGTTCTATCGCCTTATTATGATTGGGAGGAGCAACCGTGAACCAGCTAAGAAAAACAACGTTTCTATTTCTGACTATAGTATTTATTCTCTTTCCATTCAGCTCCCTTGCCGAAAGCGACTACGAAGAAGGCGACGGGTGGTATTTTCAAGATGGCACGTTGGCTATCACAGAAAATCATGGGTTGAAGGATTTTATATCCAATTTCGAGAACAGTGAAACCGGAGAATGGAAGTATCAACATTCGATTCTCGATGTAGATTGCCTTGTGATTGGAAAAAACGTGACTGACTTGACGAATGAAGTATATGAGTGGGGACAAATAACGCCAACGAAAACAACCATTGAATCTGGAAATTCAAGTTTTGTCATTTTGGATGGTTGGGTCGTAAATACCAAGACAAAAACTTTGTATGGAGCAGCAGACGTTGTTTCGATGCAATCTCGCACTCTGATCGATGATATCCCCGACCAAGTAGAACATATTGGAGATGGTGCCTTCTTCAATTTTAGAGAATTTACTTCTATGTCCATACCGAAGAATGTGGTTTCAATCGGAGAGCGTTCTTTTATGTGGTGTATAAGTCTAGTTTCCATCGAATTCCCGGAGAAACTACGCTCGATAGGTTCCCAAGCCTTTGAAGGTTGTGATAGGCTCAATCAAGTCCTCCTCAATCAGGGCATCGGCTATGTTGGATCTTCCGCATTCTCATGCTGTACTAGCATTGAAACGGCAATCATACGCAACACGAATTTGAAAACAATCAGTTCGGATCAGTTTGGCGCATGCTACAAACTGCAAATTATGGAATTACCGGAAAGTATAATCAAAATTGAAGAACTTGCTTTCCGAATCTGCTACAACCTCAATCTTCTAGTTATTAATTCAAGCAATGTTGTTGTTGGCAACAATGCTTTTTGCCACTGTGATGATTTTAATCGGATCATATTCACAAAAGGGACTCCGAAGTTCTTTGGTGATACATTGTTCGATGAGACCGGCAAAACCCCAGACGGAAAGAGCTATATCTCCAACTCATCTAATCGGCGCGGCGAAGCCATCCCTTATCCAACCCTCTATTACACCGCATCATACGCCGACGAATGGGCGCCCAACGGCGAAACGGAATGGAACGGCTATACGATCCAACAGATTTCGCAGGAGGAGCTGGATGCAATCCTTGCCGAGGCAAGGGGAGAAACGGTGGCGGAGGTTAGCAACTCGCTCGCGCCAACTGCCTTGCAAACCGAAGGGCAACAAATCGAAACGCCAACGCCAGAGAAAACCGAGGCGGATGCCGCGCCTGCAACGAGCATCGAAACGATTCTACTCGCTGCAATCGGAATTGCTGCGATAGCGGTCACTGTGGTTTTGATTGTTCGAGTGAGAAAGGCGAAGAGATAGGCGGGAGCCTACTCTCAATATTTGGCGAAGAATCTTTGTTGTAACTGGAGTCAGAAACAGAGCTACACCCGGCTCCGTTTTCTTTACAATATTGTCACGTGTGGTTGAAACGTTTGTTCGGTATAATGAAAGCATTACGGTACGTATCACAAAATCCAACGTACCATCGTCAAGCGAGGATAAACTGTGAAGCTGCTGAAAAGTACG
>JAUYTF010000259.1 GCA_030695285.1 Eubacteriales bacterium
CAAAATATTTCGAAGAGCAAATTGCCGCGTTGGGCGCAAAAGTGGTCGTCACCTCGGCAAGTCGGATGAAACCGGCGCGCATGGCCTTGTTGCAGAGTGCGTGCAGGCCGCGATTGAAAAATGCCCCAGCGTGGAGAAGCTCTATCTCTTCGACGCAGCGCAAGAGAAGAATGCGACCGTTGTGGATATGAACGCGCAGCTGATCGCCTACGCGGGCGAGACTGCTGCGGAAGTGGCGCAGCGTGCGTATGAAAAGCACGTTTCCAGACGCATCTTCGGCCTCACGATCGATACCGCGAGCGCATATACGCTATCCTATACAACGGTGGGACAGGACGAGGCGAAAAACGACCTGTTTGAGCACATGGACACAGCCAAGCTGCTCTCCTATGCGCCCGCAACGCCGTCTCCAACGCCTACGCCGGAACCGACGCCGACGCCGGCGCCAACGCCTGCGCCGGAACCAACGCCGAAGACAAAATCTGTCGCGGCATCGCAGAGCAAGCAGGAGACAGACGATATTGCCATGTCGGACGATTCGGGCGACTCCGGAAAGACCGCTGCCACGCCAGCACTGCTGAGTAGCGGCATCGGCGCTGCGCTGAGCCTCCTTCTGTTCCTATTCTTTTTTGGCCGCAAACGGGCAAAGCGCGGCAATGGCGACGCGGTCTGCTTTTGCCTGATCCCGCTGGCGCTCGGCCTCGCGGCAGGCGCAATTCTGGCAGGCGTGAAAGCACATGCACCCGCGGTGCAGAGCGAACCTACCGCTGTCGCTGCGCCCCAAGTACCCGAGCCAGTTGAAATCTTTGCACCGAGCAACACCCCCGCGCCAAGCAAAATGCCTGTGCCGAGCGCCACGCCTTCGCCAAGCGAAGCGCCGGAGTCGGCTGCGGAGATCGCGGCATCGCAGGACGCGCAGTATTACCGCAGCCAGAGCGATCCCGCCGAGGTGATCGTCGTGGACGCAAAGAACGGTTATTGGGAGTATCGTTCGGACGATCTAGGCATCTTTGTCCGGCGTGTCAGCGCGACAAACAGCGAGGGCAAGCCGCTGACGTATTTCGTTGCGGATATCCATATGCGCGACATCACCCAGTTCCGCCCCGGCTTCGGCGCGGAGGGGCACACGGGCAGGGGAGCCATCTATCCTTGGATCATCGCGCGGCGGGAAAAAGCCGTGCTCTGGATCACGGGAGACAACCTGATCAACGACGAGCGCGAGGAGAAGGGGATTCTGATTCGCGACGGGCGGATGTTCTGGTCGGCGGAAAAAGAAGATACGCTGGCGTTTTATCCCGATATGTCCCTGCGCATTATCAAGAAGAACGCCATGAGCCCCGGTGCGCTGCTCGAGGACGGAGTTGAGAACGCCTATTCCTTCGGGCCCACGCTGATTGACGACGGGGTCATCAACACACAGACAAAATATCACCGCGTGCGCCGCGCGAATCCCCGCGCCGGCATCGGCTATTTTGCGCCCGGGCACTATATCGCCATCGTCGTTGACGGGCGGCAGAAGGACTACAGCGTCGGCATGCCGGTTTGGGAGTTTGCGGATCTTTTTGCGGAATATGGCTGCAGCATCGCTTACAATCTGGACGGCGGCCTCTCCGCGGCGATGATCTTCATGGGCGAACAGATCAACTCTCATTCCGGACTGCGCATCGGCGATTCGAACGATCTCTCCTTCCAGCGCGCCGTGCCGGACGGGCTGATGTTTGGCTACAGCAAGCAGGTGCCGTCGGTCGACGATCCGATCGCCAACGACGGCAACAAGAGGTAGGCTAGGCTTGGCGGGCGGAGCACGGTAGAGCCGTCAGGATAGATATTGCGCGCGCTTAGCAAAAAAAACAGTCGAGGGGTCCGTTGTTTTTGTGGTTGACGCAACAAAAAACCCGTGCTAGAATAATGCTCGAACAGAAAACTGAATACCGCCTTATCAAGAGTGGCAGAGGGACCGGCCCTGTGAAGCCCGGCAACCTGTTTGTGAAGAGCAAATAAGGTGCCAATTCCGGCAGCGAAAGCTGAAAGATGAGCGTTGCACCATCGACTTTGTGAAACCTCATCAGCGGATGAGGTTTTTTTGTACCCAAATGCTCGGAGGAACCAGATTCATGTCAACCAGACTCTTTACGTCCGAATCCGTCACGGAAGGACACCCCGATAAGGTTTGCGACTGCATCTCGGACGCGATGCTGGACGCAATCCTTGCCGAAGACGCAAACGCGCGGGTTGCATGCGAGTGCGCAGCCAGTACCGACCTCGTGCTCGTGATGGGCGAGGTGACGACCACAGCGCATGTGGATGTAGAGCAGATCGTCCGCTCGGTTGTGGACGAAATCGGCTACAACAAACCCGAATACGGCTTTGACGTGAAGACGCTCAACGTCATCACCGCGCTGAACAAACAGTCCCCCGATATTGCGCTGGGCGTGGATCATGCGCTGGAGGAGAAAAACGGCGAAGCGGAAGCGCTCTTTTCCACCGGAGCGGGCGATCAGGGCATGATGTTTGGCTATGCCTGCGACGAAACGCCGGAGTTGATGCCGCTGCCGATCTCACTTGCGCATGCGCTCACGCGCAGGCTCACCAGCGCACGCAAGAGCGGCGAACTAGATTATCTCCGGCCCGATGGCAAGAGCCAGGTGACGGTGGAATACGACGGCAACACGCCTGTGCGTATTCACACCGTGGTCGTCAGCGCGCAGCATGACGAGGCGGATATGGTTCAGCTACGGCAGGACATCACCGATTGCGTGATCCTTCCCGTGCTGCCCGCCGCGCTGGTGGACGAGCACACGCGCATTCTCGTCAACCCCACGGGCAGATTCGTCATCGGAGGGCCGACTGGAGATTCGGGCCTCACCGGGCGCAAGATCATCGTGGACACCTACGGCGGCTATGCGCGGCATGGCGGCGGCGCGTTCAGCGGCAAGGACCCGACGAAGGTGGACAGAAGCGGCGCATATATCGCGCGCTATGCCGCTAAAAACGTCGTTGCGGCGGGGCTTGCCAAACAGTGTGAAATCCAACTCGCGTATGCCATCGGCGTGGCAAGGCCGGTCTCTGTGCGCGTGGATACGTTTGGCACGGGCGTGGCGGACGATAGCGAGATCGAGCGCGCGGTCAAGCTGGTATTCGATTTTCGTCCGGCGGCGATCATCGAGACGCTGGGGCTAAGACGCCCGATCTATCGCCAGACCGCGGCCTACGGCCACTTTGGCAGGCTCGATCTGGATCTGCCCTGGGAGCGGCTCGATCGCGTGGACGCGCTGAAACAGGCGATTGGGAAATAAACACAGACAATCAAAAAGAGCAATCCAACGGAGCTACCCGGCTCCGTTTTCTTTACAATATTGTCACGTGTGGTTGAAACGTTTGTTCGGTATAATGAAAGCATTACGGTACGTATCACAAAATCCAACGTACCATCGTCAAGCGAGGATAAACTGTGAAGCTGCTGAAAAGTACG
>JAUYTF010000274.1 GCA_030695285.1 Eubacteriales bacterium
GATGTGCGGGAGATCTACACCAGCATTGCCTCCTATCGGGATGTTGGCGTACTGGTCATGCTCATCTTGTTTCTCTTTGCCGCGGTGGTGCAGTTTCGCAAGGCGCCGCAATACCTGGCGCAGGGTTATCTCTCCGGCGCGTTTGTATTCCTGCTTATCTTCGGCTTTTTGGGCACCTGGGCAGCACTGGATTTTTCCAGTTTTTGGACATTCTTTCATGAGATGCTATTCTGGAACGATCTGTGGCTTTTTGACGGCACGCAAAGCCGCATGATCAATATGCTGCCGGAGCAAATTTTTGCGGATATCATCGCGCGCGTCGGGCTCTATGCGGGCATCGTCATCGTAGCGCTCATCGTGCTGAGCGTAGTTGCGCTCGTGGTCTCGTCGGACGGATTTAAGCGCGGACGCGCGGTAGCGCTTGCGCGCAAAAAAGCACGCGAGAATGCGCGCGCGGCGCGCAATAAAGCGCGGGACGACGCACGGCGAACAGTCGAGGAGGAGAAGCGCCTTGCCGAAAAACGCGCGCGTATTGCTGCGCATAAGGCGAAAAAGCAGGCGGCAGCGGAATCAGCGGTCGAGGAAGCCGAGCAGGCGCGCCTAAGCGAAGAGAAGCGCGCGAGAAAACGCACGGCGGCAAATGCGCCAGCCGCGCAGGCGGCAAGGCCGGAGCAGCGATTACAGCCTTCGGCGCAGACAGCCCCGCGCGCAGCGCGCGCCGAGCAGCCCGCCCCCGCGCAGGCAAAGCGGCCGGCGCGACAGCCGGCCCCGCAGAGCGCGAAAGCCGCGGAAAAACCGCAGATAAAGAAAGCCAACGTCCACGACGACACCGGATTTTTGGATGATTGAGCAAAACGATCGTGCATTTTTGTAAAGTTGAATGATGGTATATGACACATTACGAACGCGCCGTGCAACGCAAGCTGGACGAACTTAAGCGGAAACCGCACGTGCGCATACTCGCAATTGAGACCTCCTGCGATGAGACCGCCGCCGCTGTCGTAGCAGACGGGCGGACGGTTTTGAGCAACGCTGTGCATACGCAAATCCCGCTGCACGCGCCCTTTGGCGGCGTCGTGCCGGAGATTGCCTCAAGAAGCCATGTGCAGAAGATCGGCGCCGTCGTGCGGCTTGCGCTCGGCGAAGCGGGGCTTACGCTAAACGAGCTCGACGCCGTCGCTGTGACGAGTGGCCCGGGGCTCGTGGGCGCGCTGCTCGTTGGCCTGAGCTATGCAAAGGGCCTTGCCTACGCGGCGGGGCTGCCGTTCCTAGGCGTACATCACATCGCCGCGCACATCGCGGCAAACTACTTAAGCTATCCCGCCCTCACGCCGCCGTTTACCTGCCTTGTCGCCTCCGGCGGGCACAGCCACATCATCGTGGTGGAGGATTATGACCGCTATCGCCTCATCGGGCGCACGCGGGACGACGCGGCGGGCGAGGCGTTCGACAAAGTCGCGCGCGTGCTGGGCCTGCCTTACCCCGGCGGGCCGAATCTGGAGCAGCTCGCCATGCAGGGCGATCCGACCCGCTATCGCTTCCGCTCGGCCTTCAACGAGGGAGAGGGACTCGACTTCAGCTTCTCCGGCATCAAGACCGCGGTGGTCAACCGCCTCCACAATGCCGAGCAGGCGGGGGAAGCGGTCAACCGCGCGGATCTCGCTGCCTCGTTTCAAAAGACGGTGGTGGATATTCTCGCGGAGAAGTCCGTCCGCGCGGCAAAGGCACAATCCGGCGAGGCGGGGACAAAGCTCGCGCTTGCGGGCGGCGTATCCGCCAATCGAGCCCTGCGTGAAGCGATGGAGGCGCGCGCAAAGCGAGCAGGCATCGCGTTTTACTGCCCCGCGTTCGAATATTGCACCGATAACGCCGCAATGGTCGCCAGCGCGGCATACGGCAGACTTTTGCAGGGGAGAACCGACGCGCTCTCGCTCAACGCCGCGCCGTATCTTTCGATCGAAGAGCGTTAAGCACCGGACGCAATCATGACAAAAATAGAAAGATCCCCAGGGCGTGCGGCAGAGCTGCGCGCTTTTTGTTTGAGATGTGTTGTAAGCAAACGCCGTTCGTGTAACATGGAAACAATACCACTGCTGTGCAGGGGAAAAACAAGAAGCAGGCCGGTGGGGGAAAACGAACGAAAGTGATGCTTAATTTTCTAGAATCGTGCGTATTATCAAGCAGGGAGCCACTGTTTTGAATGTGATAACTGCAAAATGCGGCAGACATAGTTTCGCCACATTTGCATAGCGCATGCGTGCCGAGCGCTGCATTTTCAGAAACATTCTCCACAGAGCACGGGCCTTATTCAAGGCGGAAAGTGTGGAAAACGTTGGAAAAACGCGGAGTTCAGCGACAAATAATGTGGATAACTATGTGGATGGTGTGGATAGAACCGTGAATATACACGTAAAAGCGAAGAATATCTATACAAGCGGGTTGTAACAAAGCATGCGAGCAGTTGCATGATCCGCCAGGGGCGATTGCAAAACGAGGCGGCACAATTGCGCCTTTTTGTGCTGCTTGTAGGCCTACTTTGCGCTTCTTTCCAAGCGGCCAATCCGTGAGAAAAGCGCTCGTTTTCGAGCGCCCGATTACATCATGTAATATTCTAGTTAAGAGCGTGTCAAGAAAACACGCAAAAACAGGCATCAAAGCAGTGCGGAAGGCACGCAGGCGAAAGAAGCGCTCATACTTTCTCGGCAGAGTTATCGACGGCTTCCTCGTCGAGCGTGGGCGCGGACTCTTTCGCGTTATATTCCGCAAGTGGTTGACTGGCGAGCAGTTGGGCAGCCTCGCGCAGTACGCGTTTTTTATGCGCTCGATGGTAGAGCAGCATTCCCACGCCGGAGGCAACGGCGGTCGCAGCGAAAACGATGATGGCAAGACCGTATCTTTCCAGCCCGAATGCGTTTCCGCTGATGGTGCTCGTGAGGATGGATGGAATCCGCGCGATGCTGGTGAGCAGCACCCAGGGCAGCAGGCGTATCTTGGTCAGCCCGGCGACGTAGGTTAAAAGATCCTTTGGCGTGCCTGGGATCAAAAAGAGCATAAAGGCGGCGGCGTTGAGCGCTTTCTCATTCTTGAGATATTTCATCGAGTCGATCTTCTCGCGCGGGAAGAACACCTCGACCGCTTTAATGCCGATTTTGCGGACAAAGAGGAAAACGATCGTCGTGCCAAGCACGAGCCCGATCCAAACCAGCACACTACCCCAGAGCGCACCGAAGGCGTAACCTGCGGCGAGCTCCAGCGGTTCGGCGGGGATGAACGCGATGATCACCTGTAGCACCATAATGCCGACAAACAGCACTCGCCCCCAGGTGCCGCGTGCATCCACCCAGTCGCGAAAAGATGCGGGATCGCTAAGCGTTCTGATGATCGGGCCGCCGACGAAGATCGTCAAGAGCACGAGCAGAAGAATAAACACCGCGACGGAGGCGATGGCGGCGATCTTTTGCCCGCGCGTTGCGGGCGCGGATTTGCCGTCTGTTGTGCCGGATGCGGGATCGACCCGGACGACGGTAGGTTTCGTGTGCTTTTGCATAAGAGAAGTATATCGAAATCCCGTGTAAAAAACCACGCAGCGACGGCAACATTATTGTGAACGCTGTTAAATTTTTCGTAGCGATGATACAATACCGTCCGTTTTGCAAAACATAGTCTCAAACGCAAAACTGGTGCTTTTCAAACACCGCAAAACCCGATAGAATACGCGCATGGCTACTATTTTATTGATCATCATCTATCTGGCGTTTATCAGCCTCGGCTTGCCGGACTCCATGCTTGGCGCAGCCTGGCCGGTTGCCTATGCGCAGCTTGGCGCGCCTGTTTCCTACGCTGGCTTCGTCTCCATCGGCATCACCTTCGGCACGGTGATTTCGAGCCTCGTCTCCGTCCGCGTGATTCGCCGCTTCGGCACGGGCGGGGTTACCGCGGCCTGCGTGCTGCTAACGGCCAGCGCGCTGCTCGCGATTTCGTTTACGAAGAGCTTCGTCGTGCTGCTGTTGCTCGCAGTTCCGCTGGGCTTAGGCGGCGGGGCGATCGACGCCGCGCTGAATAACTATGTGGCGCTGCACTACAAGGCGAGCCATATGAGCTTTTTGCATAGCTTCTGGGGCGTGGGAGCTACCATCAGCCCGCTGATCATGTCGCAGTTTCTCAAGCAAAGCGGCAACTGGCAGGGCGGATACCGCTTCGTCTCCGTCATTCAGCTGTCGCTGGCGCTGATCATGTTTCTCACCCTGCCGCTCTGGGGTAAGGTGCCGCATGCCGTGCGGGACGAGCTGCTCGGCGACCCGATTGAGATTGACAACCGCGCGGCAATCAAAAAACGCGGCGTCATCTTCGCCGTGCTCGCGTTCTTCTTTTATTGCGCGGGGGAGGCTGCGGCAGGGCTCTGGGCGGCGACGTATTTCGTCTCCGTGCGCGGGGTCGATCCGAGCGTAGCCGCCAGTTGGGGCTCCCTGTTCTTCTTTGGTATCATGGGCGGACGCATGATTTCCGGCTTGCTCGCCATGCGCGTCAAGGAGCGCGTGCTCATCAACGTCGGCCTGACGATCGCCGTCGTCGGCGCGCTGCTGCTTGCGCTGCCGCTGCCGCAGATGTTCTCGCTGGCGGGCTTACTGCTTTTTGGCCTCGGCTGCGCGCCGGTGTTTCCAAATCTCATCCACATCACGCCCCAGCGCTTTGGGGTGCAATATTCGCAGGCGGTCATCGGGCTTCAGATGGCGGCGGCCTATCTCGGCGCCACGCTCATGCCGCCGCTCGTAGGTTGGATTGGTCAGGACTTCGGGTTTTCCTGGCTGCCGTTTTACCTGCTGGGATGCCTTGCCGCGCTGTATGTTACCATCATCGTGTGCAATCGCAAGACGGGGTTTGGGCTGACGAAAAAAGAAACGGCATAATCTGATTTGGAGTAACAATTAAACGGCGCGGATTGTTCCGCGCCGTTTGTGTTGCTTGCGTTGTTTAGCCAACCACGATGTTGATGATGTTTTTCACCACGATGATCTTGCGCACCGTCTTGCCTTCCAGATGTGGCTTGACTTCCTCACAGGAGAGCGCTGCTTCTTCCACGGCCTTGGTGTCCAGCGAGAGGGAGAGCGTAATGCGCGCGCGCACCTTGCCGTTGACCTGAATGCCGTATTCCACCGCGTCTTCGACCAGCGCACTCTCGTCATAGACCGGCCACGGCTGCTCCATGAGCGGCGAAAAGCCTAAGGCTTCGTTGATCTCCTCGCTGATGTGCGGGGCGACGGGCGAGAGCAGAACCGTCAGCGTGTGCAGCTCGTCCTTGGTGAGTGTGCCTTTGGCGTAAAAGTCGTTCGTCAGCGCCATCATGGCGGCGATGGCGGTGTTGAACTTCATGCGCTCATAGTCTTCGCCGACCTTCTTGATGGCGGCGTGCACCTTCTTCTTCATCTCGGCGTCGGTGTCTCCCGTGCCGTTGACCATATCCTGCAGCGCCCAGACGCGGTCTAAAAACCGGCGACAGCCGCGCGTGCCGAGCTCGTTCCAGGGGATCGGCTGGTCAAACGCGCCCATGAACATGATGTAGGTGCGGAAGCTGTCCGCGCCGTAGGTCGGAATATAGTCGTCGGGGTTGACCACGTTGCCGCGGGACTTGCTCATCTTCTCGCCGTTGCTGCCGAGCACCATGCCGTGGCTGGTGCGCTTCATGTACGGCTCGCTCGTGAGCACAAGGCCGAGGTCGAAGAGGAACTTGTGCCAGAAGCGGGAATACAGCAGATGCAACGTGGTGTGCTCCATGCCGCCGTTATACCAGTCGACCGGCGTCCAGTAGTCCAGCGCCTCGCGGGAAGCAAATTCTTTGTCGTTGTGCGCGTCGGTATAGCGCAGGAAATACCAGCTCGAGCCCGCCCAGTTGGGCATGGTGTCCGCTTCGCGGGTTGCGCTCCTGCTGCATTTGGGGCAGGTGGTGTGGAGCCAGTCCTTCGCGCGGGCGAGGCAGCTGCTGCCGTCGTCGGTGGGTGAAAAATCGTCTAGCATCGGCAGCTCCAGCGGCAGCTGATCATAGGGAATCGGCACCCAGCCGCAGGTTTCGCAATAGACCAGCGGGATGGGCTCTCCCCAGTAGCGCTGGCGCGAAAAGACCCAGTCGCGGAGCTTGAAGTTCACCTTGCGCTCGCCGATGCCCTCTTTTACGAGCCAGTCGATGATCGCGGGAATGGCTTTGTCCACGTCCATGCCGTCGAGGAAGCCGGAGTTGACCATCTTCCCGTGCGCGCAGTCGGTATACGCTTCTTTTTCGATGTCGCCGCCCGCAACCACCTCGACGATAGGCAGGCTGAACGCCTTTGCAAAGGCATAGTCGCGCTCGTCATGCGCGGGAACTGCCATGATCGCGCCCGTGCCGTAGCCCGTGAGGACATAATCGCTCGTCCAGACGGGAATCTCTTTTCCGTTGACAGGGTTGATGGCGCAAATGCCGACGAGCGGTACGCCCGTCTTGTCCTTGGCGAGTTCGCTGCGCTCAAAATCGCTCTTGATCGCGGCGGCTTTCTGATAGGCGTGGACTTCGGCCATATTCGCAATGCGGTCGTGATACTGCTCGATGAGCGGGTGCTCCGGCGAGACGACCATATACGTCGCGCCAAAGAGCGTGTCCGGCCGCGTGGTGAACACCGTGAGTTTTTCATCCGCGTCTTTGATCAAAAAATTGACCAGCGCGCCTTCGCTGCGGCCGATCCAGTTGACCTGCTGCGCCTTGATCTTCTCGAGATAGTCCACGGTATCGAGGTCGTCGATGAGCCGCTGGGCATAGGCCGTGATCTTCAGCATCCACTGGGAGCGCACCATGCGCACCACTTCGCCGCCGCAACGCTCGCAAACGCCGTCGACCACTTCTTCGTTGGCGAGGCCGACTTTGCAGCTCGTGCAGAAGTTGATCGGGATCTCCGCCTTGTAGGCAAGCCCCTGTTCAAAGAACTTGAGGAAGATCCATTGCGTCCATTTATAGTAGTCGGGGTCAGAGGTATTGACCTCGCGGGAATAGTCAAACGAGTAGCCAAGCCGCTGCAGCTGGCTGCGGAAACGGATGATGTTGTCGTGGGTCACCTTGGCCGGATGAATGCCGGTCTTGATGGCGTAGTTCTCCGTCGGTAGCCCGAAAGCATCGTAGCCGATGGGGTAAAGCACGTTGTAGCCTTCTAGGCGGCGTTTGCGCGCGATGACATCCATGGCGGTAAACGGGCGCGGATGGCCGACGTGGAGTCCCTGCCCGGAGGGGTAGGGGAACTCGATCATAGGGAAACATTTGGGTTTTTCAGCGCCGGTCACAGCCGCAAAACAACGGGTGTCCGCCCAGAATTTTTGCCACTTGGCTTCGATCGCCTGTGGGTCGTAACGTTCCTGCATGAAACAAAATCCTCCGAAACTATCCTAAATATGTAGGATATCTTCTTTGAGGTGGTTTGTCAATTCTATGAGTCAGTGATGAAGGGGCTCTTTTCAGTGATGAAGGGGCTCCTTCAAAGCTGCATGTAAAGAATGGAGAGAGAAGTATACGGATAACTTCCCCTCGCTTTACGCCGCCTAAAAATCGTGATACAATTTGTGGCGTCCGGGAGCGATGGTATGTTTTCGTGAAAACTTGCCCCGCGGACGCACAAAAAAACAGAAAATAATATTGCAGGAGGCGCAGTTTATGGAACAGTATTCAACACCCTTGACCCCCGAACAGCAGTCTCACAACAAGCAGTCCGTCACCGCGATGGTGCTCGGCATCGTGAGCCTAGTCGTCACGTGGTTTCCGATCATCGGCCTCGTGCTCGCCATCGTGGGCCTCACCATGAGCCGCTCCAACCGCAGGTTTGCGGAGGCGCATGGCTTCAAGGAGAACAGCATGAACACCGCGGGCTATGTCACCAGCGTCGTTGGCCTTATCGCTGGCATCATCACGATTCTTGTCACGCTGCTCATCATCGCGTTCGGCTTTGTCGCGCTGGCAGGTTTAATAAATTACGCCGACATGTCGCAAGTCTTCTATTGATGTCGCAAGGCTTCTATTGATGCCGCGAATCTTCTGTTGATGCATTGATGAAAGCTTCGCGTGGAGGGGCAGCCCTCCTTTTCTCCATTCTGAGATTGAGTTGAGGAAAAGTATGTTACCATCTTTTTCGGCCTTTGGAATCACCTTTCCCATGTATGGCGTCATGTCCGCCGTAGGCATGCTCGCGGCGTTCGTCCTGCTGGGGATTGTTAGAAAACACACCCGTTTTTCTGAAGATCAGGCGCTTTCTGCCGCGCTCTGGGCCATCCTGCTCGGTTTTTTCGGCGCAAAGGTGCTGTATTGGATCGTAGAGATCGATCAGATCATCGCCGATCCCGCGTCTCTGATCCGAACCTTGCGTGAGGGGTTTGTCTTTTACGGCGCGCTCATCGGCGGGCTCGGCGGCATTGCGATCTACGCGCTGATAAAAAAACTGCCGTTCTTCTCGCTGACGGACTATTTCATCCCCGCGCTGGTGATCGGGCATGCGTTCGGGCGAATCGGCTGCCATCTTGCAGGCTGCTGCTATGGCATGGTGTGCGACTTGCCGATCTCGGTCGTATTTCCCGCGGGCAGCGCGGCTCCGGCAGGGATTCCGCTGCTGCCG
>JAUYTF010000275.1 GCA_030695285.1 Eubacteriales bacterium
TAGCGCACGTTCGCGTTGGCGGCGACTGCGCGGTGCAGCAGCTTCGCGTCACCGTATAGTTCATCCTTCTCCTTGAGTTCAAGGTACCAGTGCGCAACGAGGATTGCCGTGCGGTCGGCATATTGCTTTAGCGTGCGGTCAAGCCAGTCGTAGTCCGCTTTCTGCAGACAATACCCAGTGCCGATGATGATGAAGTCGTCATATCCGATGCTCACCAGATCATAGCGCCGCCGCCCTTGAGCCTCTTCGCCGCCGAACGTGGGATAATCGGTATAATTGTGACGGCGCATGAGCGCATGAAAATCGTCATACATGTGCATCATGCCCTTGATGTCGTGATTTCCTGCGACCGCAAAAAACGGAATTTTGCCGATGAACAAGTCAAACGCGACCTCAGCGGCTTTCCATTCCCTTTGGCGGAGCATGTCGTTGACAATATCTCCGGTGTGCAGCACGTATTGAATATTCAGCCGCTCGCGGTTGTCCACGATCCATTGCGTCATGATGGGGAGGGAATCCGGAAAACTGGAGGTATATCCCTGCGTGTCGCTGATCCATGCAAATGTGACAGGCGCAAGCGCGGGGTCGGGCGTTGGTTCCGGCGTGGGTTCTGGAGTTTCGGTTGGTATTGGCGCAAGTGTCGCCTGCACTTCTGGTGTTGACGTGGCTGACTGCGCCGCGATAGGCGCGGCAGGCGCAACGCACGCGGCAAGGGATAACACAGCCGCAAGCATAGCTAAAACAGCGAGCGGGCGGAAGGAGATCAGTTTGTTCAACCGGAAGCTCATGGCTGGTTCAGCTCCGCAAAAAGCTGCGCTTTGAGCTCCAGCACCGCCGCGAGCGCTTCTGCTACCGGCACCTGCTTTTTGATGCGCTTGTCTCGCGTGGTGAGTTCGATCATGCCATCCGCAAGGTTGCGTGGGCTGACGGTCAGGCGAATCGGCGCGCCGATGAGATCGGCTTCTGAGAACACGACGCCTGCGCTGACGGCGCGGTCATCGATGATGGTCTCCACGCCCGCTTTCTGCAGCGCGGCGTAGAGTTCTTCACCGACTCGCTTTGGTTCTTCCTGATCGGCGCGCAGCACGCAGATCTGCGCTTCCCACGGCGCGATGGTGATCGGCCAGACGGGGCCGTATTCATCGTGGCTCTCCTCGCAGACGCTCGCGGCAAGTCGGCCAACGCCGATGCCGTAGCAGCCCATGATGGGATATTGCAGCGTGCCGTTCTCATCGAGATACTGCATACTCATGCTCTTGGTGTACTTATCCCCCAGCTGGAAGATGTTGCCCACCTCGATGCCGTTGCTGATGCGCAGCGAAGGCTTGCCGCAGACGGGGCATATGCCGCCGGGGGTTGCGCGGGCAACATCCACATAGGAAACCATGCCGTAGTCGCGCTCGACATTGAAGCCCGTGTAGTGATAGTCCTGCTTGTTCGCGCCACAGACGAGGGCGCATATACCTTCCAGCGAGCGGTCAAACAGCACGGTGATCTTCTTGGTGTCAAGCCCCATAGGACCGATGAAGCCCGCGACGATGCCGCTCTCGGGCGTGATGACGGCGGGGTGAACCTCCGCGCCGACAGTGTTGCGCAGCTTGGTTTCGTGCACTTCGAGGTCTCCTCGTACGAACGCGATGACGTAGCTTTCGTCCGCGTTTCGCTGGTAGACCACGGCCTTGCAGGTGGCGTTGCACGGTTTTTGCAGAAAACGCGCGACATCCTCGATGGTCGCCATCTCCGGCGTGGGCACGAGGGTGAGCGCTTCGGTTGCAAGGAGGGCGGAATTATCCACCACGCTAGCGCAGGCTTCGATGTTCGCCTTAAAGTCGCAGTTGTCGCAGATGGCCAGCGTATCCTCGCCGATGGCGGTGAGCAGCATGAACTCGTGCGACACGCGCCCGCCCATCATACCTGAATCGGAGAGAACCGCGATGACGTCTTTGCAGCCAGCGCGTTTGAAGATGCGCTCATAGGCCACATAGCAACGCGCGTAGTACGTCTCCAGATCGGCTTGCGTGGTGTGGAAGGAGTATGCGTCCTTCATCGTAAATTCGCGAACGCGAATCAGGCCGCCGCGGGCGCGGGGTTCGTCGCGAAACTTGGTCTGTAGCTGATAGATCATGAACGGATACTTGGCGTAGCTCTTGGCGGCATCGCGCGCAAGATGCACCGCTGCCTCCTCATGCGTCATGCCGAGTACCATATCCGCGCCCATGCGGTCGGTGAGGCGCACAAGTTCTTTTCCCACGCTCGTAAAGCGTCCGCTTTCCTTCCAAAGATCGGCAGGCAGCACGACGGGGAAGAGCACTTCCTGGCCGTCGATGGCGTCCATCTCCTCGCGGATGATGCGCTCAATCTTCTGCGTGACGCGCCTTCCGGGCGGCAAAAGCGTATATACGCCGGTGTTCACCTGCTTGATGTAGCCGCCGCGCACCATGAGCGCGTGGCTCTCGATGCTGCAGTCCGCGGGCTTTTCCTTATAACGTTCGCCGAGCAATTCGCTCATTCTCATACAAAGTTCTCCTCGATAGCCTTCTATATAATCTAAAAACATCTTATTATCGCCCAGAAACCGAGATTTGACAAGGGGGAAAGAGGCGAAAAAAAGAGCGAGCGAGGCAGACAATATGCCCAAAAAACCGTGTCAAGAGAGGCTGATGCGCGCCGGTTGGTGAGAAAGTCATATTCGCTCTTGACAACATCGCGGCATTCTCATAAACTGAATCTAATACAAAATCAAACAGGCGTATGATCGGAAAAGAGTAAGCGAGCCGCACAATGTTCCAAGAGAGGGTTGGTCACCGGCTGAAAGCCAACCTGAACCAGAGCCGCCGAAGTGCCTTCCGAGAGCCGCCGCCGACAAACGCCGCCGATGATTACGGCAGGCCGAGTACCGGCGGACGCAGCAGCTGCGTTACAGCCTTGAGCGGGAGAATCCTATGGGTTTCTCCAAGTAAAGTGGAACCGCGAGGCGCACTCGTCTTTATGATGTGTGTGCTTTTTATATGTCGATTTATGACCGGACCGGTATGCAGCGCAAGAAGACGTGCTGCGCGAAAGGAAACGCAAACGATATGTTCAAAACGCTGAAAAGCGACCTGCAGGCGGTGCTCAAGAGAGACCCCGCCGCAAAATCCATCTGGGAGATCATGCTCTGCTACCCGGGCTTTCGTGCCGTGCGCATGCACCGCAGGGCCAACTTTTTTTACCGGCACAATCGCCACCTGCTCGCGCGGATGACGTCGGAATGGTGCCGCTTTACCACGGGAATCGACATTCACCCAGGCGCTACCATCGGAGAAAGACTGTTCATCGACCACGGCGTGGGTGTTGTCATCGGCGAGACGGCCGTCATTGGCGACGACGTGACCATCTTCCAGGGCGCGACGCTCGGCGGCACGGGCAAGGACACCGGGAAAAGGCACCCGACGGTGGGCGATCATGTGACCATCTCCGCGGGCGCAAAGGTGCTTGGCCCCGTCACGGTTGGCAGCCACGCCAAGATCGGCGCGGGTGCTGTGGTGCTTAAAGATGTGCCGCCGTTTTCCACCGTGGTCGGCGTGCCGGGGCATGTGGTGCGGCTCTACGGCTGCAAGGTGCCGTGTGAGCGCGTGGGTATGTGTGATGATGGCAACTGCGAGTGTAGCGAAACGGACGATTGCGTCCGCAGAAAAGAAGGGTTGACCGGCGAAGCAGGAGTCGATCTCGATCAGACCGATCTGCCGGACCCCGTGGAGCAGCAGCTCGAGCAGCTCAAGCAGCGGTTGGACGCGCTGGAAGCGCTGTTAAACGATAAAAATCGGGCTTAACAACACGGTTTTTAAGACGGCAGAAGCAATTTGTGATATAGAACAGCTTTTTCATACGGCTGAAGCAATTTATGATACAGTACGGATTTTTCAGACGGCAGAAGCAATTTGTGATATAGAATAGCTTTTTCATACGGCTGAAGCAATTTATGATACAGCACGGATTTTTCAGACGGATGAGGCAATTTTGTGATATAGTAAACGATACACGGAGGAGAACCCATGCAGATCTATAATACGATGACGCGCAAGAAAGAGGAGCTGATTGCGCTTGTTCCGGGGCAGATTTCTATGTACGCCTGCGGACCTACGGTCTATAATTACTTCCATATCGGCAACGCGCGTCCGTTTATCGTATTTGACACCATGCGCCGCTATCTGGAATACCGCGGTTACAAGGTACGCTTTGTACAGAACTTTACGGACATCGACGATAAGATGATCCGCCGGGCAAACGAAGAGGGCACGACGGTCAAGGAACTCGGCGAGCGCTTCATAGCGGAGTATTATCACGACGCGGACGCGCTGGGCGTGCGCCGCGCGAGCGTGAACCCGCGCGCAACAGAGCACATTGAAGAGATCATCGCGCTGGTCAGCTCCCTCATCGAAAAAGGGAACGCCTATGCCACGCCCGACGGCGACGTATATTTCTCCGTTCGCAGTTTTCCGGGCTATGGCAAGCTTTCCGGCCAGAATATTGACGATCTGGAGAACGGCGCGCGCGTCGACCCCGACGAAGCCAAGCGCGACCCGCTCGACTTCGCGCTCTGGAAAGCGGAAAAGCCGGGAGAGCCCAGCTGGGATTCCCCATGGGGCAAGGGCAGGCCGGGCTGGCACATCGAGTGCTCGGCC
>JAUYTF010000276.1 GCA_030695285.1 Eubacteriales bacterium
AAAAGCGAGAAGTATACACACTGCGCAAAGTGCGGTTTCCGTAAGCGCCGTCCATTGTCCCTCTAAGCTTGCTTTGCCAAAGAGTAAAAAGGCGATCATGCCCAGGAGCAGAGCGCAGCTCAATATCAGCGCGGTAAGAAGCACGCCCTTTTGCTGCACGAGGTATTTGTCGTATTCCGCGTACTCCAGCGGACGGGATTTGACCGCGAGCAGCACCGCGCGCGCAAGCCCCAGCCCCAGCGGCAAGAGCAGCGCGACATACGGGAGCAGCACATAGACCGGCGTAGACCCGCCTCCCGCGCCCAGCGCAGCGGAGCCGGAGAACCCGACGGCAACATACAGCGCAAGCGCTGATAGGAGCAACAGCGCATAAAGAGCCTTGCGCCGATTCAGCGCGGGCTGCTCCAGGATAAACCAATAGTGCTTTCCTTTATATCGAACCGTGCTGCCGATGCGCTCGTAATCCTTTGCATAATCGCGCGTGCGCTGAAACATGCTGCTCTCCCCCGCGCCGCAGAGCGAACGCGCTGACAAATTGCCCCGGCTAAGCGGAGCCTACGGGTTGATTATAGTCCTCTTGCCGGAAAATGAAAAGAAGTCAGGGGAAATATATCCTTTCGCTATCCTGTCGCAGCACCCGGTCGCCGCAAGAGCCGGTTGTTTCGCTGTAATCGCGCTATCACTTGGCATTTGCGATGTGATTGTATTTTCATCACACGCTTGATATACTGCCCTCAAGATTGTCTTTTCGCGCGTAAAGAATCAACAGAAACATAGATTCTCAGGGGGATCAATACATGCAGGTCATCGCGGTGGCAACCAGGCGGCAGATGCGGGCTTTCGTTCGCGTTCCTCAAGCGATATTCGGCGCGCATCCGTGCTATGTGCCACCCATCTGGCTCGACGAGGCGCACGCCTATACGAAGAAAGCGAACCCCATCCTGAGCAATTCCGATTTCGTGCTGTTCCTTGCGCTGGACGACGCGGGAAAACCGGTCGGCCGTACCATCGCATACATCGACCATACGTTTAACAAATTCTATCAGGCGAAGATCGGATTTTTCGGCGCGTTTGAGTGCATTGACAACGCACAAGCCGCCTCGCTGCTCGTCCGCGCGGCGGAAGAGTGGCTCACTTTGCGCGGCATGGACACCATCCGCGGGCCGATTCACCCCGTCGCGGAAAACTGGGGATTCGTGCTGGAAGGCTACGATGCGCCGCCTGTCTACATGTCCCCTTGGAATCCGCCGTATTATCACCCGTTTTTTACCTCGGCGGGGTACGAGAAGGTGAAGGATCTTTTGGTTTACGAGGCGGATATGGCAAAGGGTTATGTGCTCCCCAAGCGGCACGAGGACTTTGCGGCGCGGTTCTTAGCGCGCTATCCGGGCATCACGATCCGCAAGCTGGATCGAAAACGCATTCATGATGACGCGCGCGCTATATGGGAGATCTCCAAT
>JAUYTF010000285.1 GCA_030695285.1 Eubacteriales bacterium
GTAGCCGGAATCGGCGGACAGGGCAGCATCAAAATATCCCATATGATCGCTGAGGCAGCCATCCGCGCACACGGCAGCAGTTACAATGCCAGAGTGGGCGAAACCTTTGGCGCAGCGCAACGCGGGGGCGCGGTTGCGTCCCATGTTCGCATTGGCGAAGGCGTCTATTCGCCGCTGCTTGGAAAAGGCACGGCGGATATGGTGCTCGCACTCGAACCGCTGGAGGGTCTTCGCGTCGGTATTCCGTACTTATCCGAAGGTGGTATTGCCATTGTCAATACCGTCAAGCAGGATCCAGTGGATGTGAAGATTGGCGGCGCATTGGTGTATCCGGAAGTGGATGACATCCTTGCGGCGTTGAAAGCAATCGGCAAAAACGTAGTCGCTTTTGATGGAAATGCATTGGCGGCGCAGGCGGGCAGCTCGAAGGTGCTTAGCGCTGTTATGCTCGGCGCGGCTTTTGCCAGCGGCGTTTTTCCGTTTGACGAAGAGATTATGTTAGCCGTGCTCGAGGAGAACGTGCCAGAAAGCAGCGTCGAGAGTAATCTTGAGGCATTCCGGCTTGGCAAGGAAGCTTATCTTGCCGCGGAAGTCTAAGCACTGATAGAACGAGGGTGACAAAGCGAGCGGGCAGCGCTGGAACACACGCCGGGCAGGAAGCGGAGGACGCGTATGAATGAGCTAATCAAAGCCGCAAAAGCGGCTGGTCGAAACCTTTTTGAGCATGAAGCGTGGGAACTGTTTCGTGCCTACGACATACCGACCCGCCGTTGCTACTTAGCAAAAACAGTCGATGAAGCGACAGTTGCCGCTTCTGAAATCGGCTACCCGATCGTGCTCAAAATCGTGTCCAAAGATATCCTGCATAAATCCGAAGCGGGTGGAGTAAAGGTCAATCTCACGGATGAACAGAGTCTGCAAGCGGGATTCTTTGAGATCATGCAAAGCGTGAGCAACTATAAGCCTGATGCGCAAATCGAAGGTATTCTGGTTTGCGAGATGCTACACGCGGGATTAGAGACCATCATCGGCATGACACGGGATGCTTCCTTCGGGCCGACAATGATGTTTGGACTGGGTGGCATCTTCGTTGAGGTACTCAGGGATGTGAGCTTTCGTGTGCTGCCACTTTCGAATGCCGATGTTATGGAGATGATTGGAGAAATTAAAGGATACAAGTTACTGCAGGGGATCCGCGGGGAAAAACCCAAAGACATCGATGCACTGGCGCAGCTACTGTTGAAAGTTGCAAACATGATTGAGGAAAATCCTGAGATTGTAGAGCTGGATATCAACCCGTGTTTTATCTACGAACAGGGCGCGATGCCGGCGGACGCGCGCGTGATGCTGTAACAAGCGGCTGCGCTTGCGTAAAATGAAGCAGAACGAGAAAAAGACCCAAGCAATCAGATGAACAGGGAGGTTTCAACATGTCTCAATACGGCGAGAGCAAAAGAAACTTCAAGTATCTCAACCAGAGCATGACACGCGTGGATTCGCTGGATAAGGCGACAGGCCGCGCGAACTATGCCGCAGACTTGAGTTTCCCGGATATGCTGGTTGCAGGGGCCTTGCACAGCCCGTATGCATCCGCGCGTGTGATTCGCATCGACACAACAAAAGCCGAGGCTATGCCCGGTGTCGTGGCGGTAATGACATTCAAGGACCTAAAGAAACCGGTCAGCTGGGCATATTACTACTACATGACCGAGCGTATTCGCTATGAAGGCGATGCGGTGGCGATTGTTGCGGCGGAAAATGAGCAAGCTTTGCGGGCAGGCCTATGTGCTATCGAAGTCGAATTCGAACCGCTTCAGCCGGTGCTTACAATCGACGAGGCACTCGCGCCCGGTGCGCCGCTGGTGCATGAGGGAAACCCGGAGTGCGCGGGCAATATCTGGAGCCACGCGAGTGCGTTTGTTCGTAAGGGTGATGTTGAAGAGGCATTCTCGCATTGCGATAAGATCGTAGAACGCTCCTACTCCACCAGCCAGGTGGAGCACGCATATATGGAGACCGAAGCTGCTGTTGCCGTGCCGGATAAAAACGGTCGCATGACTGTATACGCTGGCTGCGCCAATCCGTTCTTCGGCCGTCATTGGGCGGCGGATGCGTGCAACCTGCCGCGTGCGAAAACACGCCTCATTCAAACGACGGTCGGCGGATCCTTTGGCGGAAAAGAAGAACTAGCGGGACTTGTGATCGGTCGTGCCGCAATGCTAGCGCAGCGAACCGGACGAGCGGTGAAATACGTCACCAGTCGCGAGGAGTCTATCAAATGCAGCACAAAGCGGCATCCTTTCAAACTCGAGTACAAAGTTGGTGTCAATCGAGACGGACGCCTACAGGCCGTGCAATGTAAGATTACTGAAACCTGCGGCGCATATCACATGCATGAGTGGATGAGTTTTCGCACGAAGATTCACGCGGCGGG
>JAUYTF010000185.1 GCA_030695285.1 Eubacteriales bacterium
GCGAAGCTCGTTGTTAGGGTTTTGTTCGTCTCCTCATAGGGGTCAAACACGCGCTTTGTCGCAAGCGCGATGGATTCGACATGATAGATCGAGCTGGTTTTGCCGGCGCTGACGAGCGTATAGATCGTGCCATCCGCCTCAAACTGCGGCTGCTGCGCCGTAATGGCGGCCTGTGCCGCGGCGGTAAACTCTTCAGAAGCGGTAAAGCCCGTCGCCTCGATCGTAGTAATCGCGAATTTGCCTGCAAGCGTGCGCGCCGTCGCAACCTCTAGCGCGTCGCCTATGGTATAGAGATCCTCGCCTTCGTTGACGAGAGAATAGGTCTTGTCCCCGTAGACAAACGAAGCGCTGCTTTTCGATATGGCAAGTATCGCCTGTGCGTGCGCGGCTTCCGGCAGCGATGCCCCCGGCCGCACGGTAAAGCGATAATCCGTGCTCACCATACAGGTTGCGTATTCTTTCATGATCTCTTCGTCGTGCTTGAATACCTGACTCTGGCCGTAGGGGGTAATGATTCCGCCGAGAAAGGAGAAAGCGAACATCAGCACGAGGATGATCAAGCCGGTGATGGCGAGCCGGTTTCGCACAAACCGTTTGAAGACCAGCATGCCCGGAGAAAGAACGCGGACGCGGCGCTCGTCGTCCAGCTTTTGTGTGCCAAAAGATCCATTGTTTTTTGTTTCCATGCCGCGCCTCCTTTCAGTTCGCTCGGACGCGCGGGTCTGCAATCGCGTACGAAATGTCCGCAATGATCAGACTAAACTGCGTCAAGACTTCGATAAACACAATATAAAACATGGTAAACGGAATATCGCCCTGTGTAATCGCCTGATAGGAGATGTAGCCGATACCCGGAATCTGAAACAGCGTCTCGGTGATCATTGAGCCGCCAAACATGGCAGGTAGCAAATAACTCATATAAGAGATCAGCGGAATGAGCGTGTTGCGAAACGCGTGTTTATTGATGACGACCTTTTCGGGCAGACCCTTGGCGCGCGCGGTACGGATATAGTCCGCGTTGAGCACCTCAAGCATATTGGTGCGCGTATAGCGCATTAATCCGCCGATGGAGAGTATCATCAGCGTGGCAACAGGCAGCACCATGTGATGCGCAATGTCGAGCACCTGCTGCCAGCTCGTCATCTGCTCGTGCATGCGCCCTACGATGCCGTAGAGGTCAAACCAGCCAAGCTTGATGGCGAAGATATATTTCAGCAGCGTCGCAAGAAAGAACGTAGGCAGCGAAATGCCCATCAGCGCTACTACGGTGATGGTATAGTCCGTCGCGCTGTACTGCTTGCGCGCGGCGAGTATGCCAAGCGGAATGCAGATGATTGCCTGCAGAACAAACGTGAACACGTTGATGATCACGGAATACCAGATCACGCTGCTGAATTTCTCAACGACCGGCTGGTTAAATTTCCAGGAATAGCCGAACTCCCCGCGCACCGCATACCCGCACCATTTGAAAAATCCTTCGAGTATTGATCCGTCGAGGCCGTACATTCGATTGAGCTGTTCAATCAGTTCAGCATAGCTCTTTGAGCCTGGAAGCGCGCTGAGCTGGCGCGCCATGCGCTCTATAAACGAGGTCGGCAAACTGCGGATGACAGCATAGGCCACCAGCGCACCGAAGAAAACGATAAATGCTCCCAATATCAGCCTTCGAACAATAAACTTTGCCATGGCCACCCCTCAATAGCGACAGGAACTTTGCGCCCGCCGCAGATAAGCAGCGGGCGCAAAGTTCGGTTTGATTTTTGATGCAGTTTACTGCATTGCGACTTTTTCGATCTCTTTCAGCCAGCTCCAGAATGTGGTGATATCCGGCGTGATCGAATCGATCTTGATACGACCCGCGGAGAACACCGTGCTGTTCTGGCGCTGATAAGCCGGAACTTCGACTGCCCAGTCGGCAACCACGTCCAGCGCCTGGCGATAGATCGCCTTGCGGTAAGCCTGGTCGTCGCTCTTGCGGGCATCCACGATCAGCTGATCGAGCG
>JAUYTF010000291.1 GCA_030695285.1 Eubacteriales bacterium
CATCAAACGTCAAATGCGAAGTGATATAGTTAACACTCTAGAATTCAGGCTGCATCAGAGATCTGACAACACCTATTTGGACGCGAATTTTCCGATGTAAGGTATCACCTCATTCGTTTACATTAACCTTATAAGCATCGCTCTCCATACAATTCACATTTATACTACTAAAAATGTGATAACACTCCTTCCAGCACTTCCGCCGCCTTCTCATCCGACGTCCTGATTGCATGCGAGTAGATGTTCGCCGTGGTTGAAGTTTGCGCATGCCCTGCCCTGTAACTCACCGTCTTCAACGGGATCCCCGCCGCGAGTAACAGAGTGATGTTCGTGTGTCGCAAGGAATGAATCGAAATCTGCGGCAGGTCAGTCCGTGAAATGAAGTCATGAAACCAACCCGTTATGCTATCCGGGTGAACCGGTGTACCGTCATCTTGCGCAAAAATCCGATCGCTATCCACCCAACGATCACCCATAGCGATTCGCTGTTTCCGTTGCCATCTTCGATGCACTTTCAGCAGCTCGAACGCCTGTTCCGGCAACTTGATTGTTCGTACTGATGAATCCGTCTTAGTGCCTTTTGTGAAGATGCCCTTCTCAGGTAAGTATTGCGATGTTCGGCAAATCGTGATCATGTGGTTGTCAAAGTCGATGTCCTTCCATTCCAACCCACACAGCTCTCCGCGCCGAACTCCGCTGAGCAGAAAGAACCGAATCATCACTTGATTCTGGTATGGTTCGTTATCCAGCAACCGTAGGAGTGTCGCTGTCTGCTCTTCATCAAGATATTTTGCTTCCTTGCGCTCTACCTTTGGTGGCTTCACGCGTCGTGTAGGATTATCGGGAATTACCTGCCAGAACACCGCTTGGTTGAGAATTGACGAGATTAGCCGGTGATGATGGTTGATCGTCTTCCCCGCCAGTTGATGCACGGGTTTTGTTGATTCTACGCCCTCCTCGAAGGTAATCCCAAGTATATCGCAGGCTACCTGCGCAATTCGAATGTCAACACCTTGACCTCGAATCAGGCGGTAGATCGTGTTCACATGGCATTCCGCTACATCCGCCAAAGCCTGTCGTGTCATACCGGAGTGTTGAAACACAGAAAGCAAGCGGGGTGTCGCTTTGAACGACACCCCGCTTAGATTTTCCATATTCTGTAAGCTGGCGTAGAACGCCATCAGATGGTGTGGCTGGAGTTTGTCCAGCCGGATATACCCAATCGCTGGGAGGATGCGCCTAAGCAACTCCTCATATCGAACAAGCGTCTTAGGCGCAAGGTTCGGCTCGGCGTAGTCGCGTTTCCAACGCTCCACGAACTCCGCAAACGTCACATGCCCATCCAGCACCTGTCCCGTGCGCACTCTGCGTTCGAACAGTACCGCTTGTGTGTTCAGCTCTTCCTTGATCTGCCGTTTTGTCATGCCGAGATCGGGTCTCCATGTCATGGTTTTGCGCTTTTGCCGCCCATTGAGGCCGTACCCCTCGCTGACCATGATCATGTAGCCACCGTTTCGTTCCAATATGGTTGCCATATTGCATCCTCCCTTCCAAGGTAGTCTGTATGTTCGCTCTAGTCGAACCGACTAGCAAGTCTTATCTTTGATGTTTACCTAAGAAATATCAGACATTGCCCAGAGCACCTCTTCTCAGGTG
>JAUYTF010000297.1 GCA_030695285.1 Eubacteriales bacterium
GCCCCGGCTGCCTTGGCGCACTGCATGTCATAGGGCGCATCGCCGAGGAACAGAATCTCTGAAAGGGAGACACCGAAGTGCTCAGCCGCAAAGAGCAGAGGGTCTGCGGCGGGTTTCGGGTTTGCCACATCGTCCGCACAGACGGCAAGATCGAAGTAGTGCGCGAGCCCGTATTTGTGGAAGTGCTCCAGATACAGCGCCCGCCCCTGTGAGGTGGCAACGCCGAGCGGCAAACCAGCGTTCTTGATTGCGGCGAGCAGCGTCGCGATCCCCTCAAACGGCTTGTTTTCCACGGCAAGCGGCGCGTAATAGTCGCTCCATTTACGAAGCGTGAGCTGCCAATCGGGCAGGGTAAACATGTCGTTGAGTGCATAACCGGGAAGCCCCAGCATCTGGCGCAGATAGCTTTCGTCATGATGGCCGCCGCCGGTGTCAAAAACGGCGCGGTCCAGCGTGAGGATGAGGTTTGGCGCGGAGTCGATCAGGCACGCGTCGATATCGAACATGACGACTTTGAAGTTTGTTGCATTTGTTTTTTTCATATCTCGTGCAGTCTATCAGGTTCAGCGGGCAGAATCAAGCGCGGTGTGCAGCGATGCGGTATTACGCATCAATTACTCCTTCGCCTCACCCCAGAAACGGGCAAGCATGCCTGCCAGCTCCTCTTTGTGACGCACGCGCTTTAGCGTCCAGTGCGGGGGTAGCAGCGCGCGGTAGTCCGCGAGCGAATAGCGCGTGTCGATGAGCAGCAGCGCGCCGCGGTCGGTCTCGGTGCGGATGATGCGCCCCGCCGCCTGCAATACCTTACTCATGCCGGGGTACTGATACGCATAGCGAAAACCGCTTTGATACGTCTCTTCATACGCCTCGCGCAGCACATCCCGCTCCAGACACACCTGCGGCAAACCCACGCCGACCACAACCGCGCCGCAGAGCCGCTCGGCAGGCAGATCGATCCCCTCGGCAAACACGCCTCCCATCACGGCAAAGCCTAATGTGATGCCTGCAGAATCCGGCAAAAACCGCGCGAGAAAGTCGGCGCGCGCCGCGTCGTCCATCCGTGGCGACTGCTCCAGAAACTCGACCTCGGGCAGCATGTCTTTTAGCAGCGCGGAGAGCTTGCCAAGGTAGGAGTGCGACGGCGCAAACACGAGATAGTTGCCCCGCGCTCGCGCACGAACAAACGCGCAGATCGCCTCCGCAACGGCAGAAAGCGTCGCCTCCCGCGCGGCAAAGCGCGTATCCAGCGAAAGATGATACACCGAGAGGTTTTCCGGCGGAAAGGGCGAGGGTAGCGCGAGAAACGGCGTTTCGGCTTTGACACCGCTCAGGTCGCGATAGAACGCAAAGGGCGAGAGCGTCGCGGAAAAGAGAATTTCGCTGCGGCATTTTTTATAGATCTCCGCAAGTTTACCCGATGCATCGGTGCAAAAGAGCGAGATCGTCCGCGTGGTCTTGCCGCCCTGATAGAGCGTGCGATAGCGCGCATCGTACAGATCCAGCACGAAGCGAAACGCGGAAAGGTCAAACGTAAGCTGGCGAGACAGTGCGCGGTCGGCGGGAATGCTGTCAGCTAGGAGCTGATCCAGCGCGCCCTCGACCGCTTTTGTGAGCGATTCCGGCGGTTCGGCGGCGGCAAGCGGCACGTCGATTGTCTCAAACAGGGTGGCGATCTGCGCTTCCAGTCGCTTCAGTGCGCGATAGAGCGGCGTTTTGTGCTGCGGTTTGGGCACGCTCCGGCGCGTTTCGGTGATCGCGGCGAGCGAAATCGCGGCAGAATACATGCTTCTCGCGCGGTCGGGCAGGTTATGCGCCTCGTCCACGAGTAGTACGAACCCGTTTCGCCCCGTGGTGAAGAAGCGCTGTAGCCGCACGCGCGGGTCGAAGGCATAGTTGTAGTCGCAGATGATCAGATCGCAGGACAGCGAAAGATCGAGCGAAAGCTCAAACGGGCAGAGGAAGTGCTTTGCCGCATGCGCGCGGATCACGTCCGGCGTGAAAATCCCGTCGAGCTGGTTCATCGCGGCGAGCGCGACGCCAAGGCGGTCGTAATACCCCTCCGCGCGCGGGCAATCTCCCTCGCGGCAGATCGGGTGATCGTAGACGCACATCTTCTCTTTGGCGGTGATGACCACGGCGCGCAGGTGACGAGCGTGGATGAGCTTAGCTGCGTTGACGGCTGCCTCCTGCTGCGTGGTGCGCGCGGTGAGGTAGAAGATCTTTGCCGCGTGCCCGTCCGCGAGGGCTTTCAGCGCGGGGAAGAGCACCGCCATGGTCTTGCCCGTGCCCGTCGGTGCCTGCGCGAGCAGTGAGGACTTTTCGCGGATGGCATAATAGACCTGCGCGGCAAGCTCGTGCTGACCTTCCCGAAACGCGGGGTAGGGGAACGCCATCTGCCGCACGTCTTCCCGCAGGGCGCGTTCGTGTACATATTCGGTTTCGAGCAGGTGCAGATATCGCCCAGACAAGAGCTGATAGAACACTTCGAGCTGCTGAACCGAGTAAGCCTCGGTCAGCGTCGTGATTTCGCCCGTGTCGAGGTGAAAATAGGTCAGGCTGACATCGATGTGATCGAGCACCGCTGTTTCACAGAAAAGATAGGCATAGCACTTTGCCTGCGCCCAGTGCTGCGGATCGCCGGAGTTCAGCCGCTCGCTATCGAGATAAGTCGTCTTGATCTCCTCAACGCGCGTCTCGCCATAGAGGCGGTCGATGCGCCCGTAGACGGTGAGTTCGATGTGCTCGGAAGAGACGGTGCCGGAGACGGAGACCTCGTTTCGCACGCCGTCCGCCGCGACGGCTTGCAGCGCTTGATGCCCGCGGATGCCGTCGAGCAGGCGCGCAGAAGAGGCCATCGCGGACAGGCTGCCGGATAGCATGACGGTCTCCACCAGGGTTCGCACGGCGACTCTGCGCTTCTCCAAAGGGGTCTCCTTTTGCGCGAAATTCCAGTCTCTTGTCCTGCGCCAGGCACCGGAGCGCGAACAAGTACAAATGTTTGCTACTATTCGTAAACTACTTGCTCCGAACGGCGGAACATGAACGAGTACAAATGTTTGCTTTTGTTAGTATATCACAGCGAAACCAAGAAATCAGCCGTGTTGTGATTTTGCTTGCAATGCCACTGTTTTCGGATGTAGTAAACAAAAAACACCAGATCAGTTTCCTGTGCTGATTGGATAGCGCAACAGACGCAAAAAGCAAGAACAGCCCGCCAGCCCGCCGGAAGGCGGGCTGGCGGGCTGTTACCGACACGGAGAGCGCCGAAGTGAAAACTCAAGCATTCTTACTTGCGCGACTTCGCCTAAGATTGGTGCATGAAAAGCATTGACACAGATAGAACTCCGATATAATCTATATATAGAATTCCGATATTAAGGAGGCCTTCATATGGGCTTGGATAAAACGCTTGTCACCCGAAGCACGGGAATGCTGCTACTGAAACTTTTGCAGGAGCAGGACATGTACGGTTACCAGATGATCGAGGAACTCAGCCGTAGATCGGATCAAACTCTCTTGCTCAAGGCGGGAACACTTTACCCGCTGCTGCACGATCTATGGCGGCAGGGGATGGTGGTCTCGTATGAAAAAACAGCGGAGACCGGGCGCGTCAGAAAGTTTTACAGCCTCACCAAAGAGGGTCGCGAAACGCTTGCAGAAAAGGCGCAGGAGTGGTCAGCGTTCTCCGGCGCGGTGAACAAAGTGCTGACAGGAGGTGCGAACCTTGCGACAGTCTGAGCGAGAGCAGGTGTTTCTCGACGCGGTCTGCGCTGAGGTACGCTGGCGCGCAGCGCATCCGGCCATTCGGACGGAGCTTGCCGATCATATTGAGGATCAAAAAGCGGCGCTGCTACAAAGCGGTTTATCGGGCGACTCATCGGAGGAACAAACCCTTCGGCAACTGGGAGAGCCGGAAGCGCTCGGACTGCTGTTTGACGCGAGCTATCGACCCGCCGCGACATTTGGCGTGCTGGCTCCGGTCCTTCTCTATGCGCTGCTGGGGGTCGTCTTCCGGTTGTTTGTCTATCAGATGTCCGGCAACGCGCCTTGGCGGGATTTTTTCATTGCTCTCGTACTCGGCGGGTTTGGCATTGCGCTTCTGTTTCGGTTGAATCTGTATCGTACC
>JAUYTF010000300.1 GCA_030695285.1 Eubacteriales bacterium
CTTGCTTGCGTTCTTCCTCAAACAGGGCGCGGAGCATCTTCTCGAGCTTCTGCGTCAGCTCAGGGTTGTCTTTGAGGAAGACGCGCGTGGTGTCGCGCCCCTGACCAATGCGCATTTCACCGTAGTTATACCAGGCTCCGCTCTTCTGAATGAGCTTCTTTTCTACCGCAAGGTCGAGGATTGCGCCCTCTTTTGAGATGCCTTCACCGTAGATCATGTCAAATTCAGCAAATTTGAACGGCGGGGCGACCTTATTCTTCACGACCTTGACGCGCGTGCGGTTGCCGATGATATCCGTACCGTTTTTAAGCGAATCAATGCGACGAACATCGAGGCGAATGCTGGCATAGAACTTGAGCGCTTTGCCGCCGGGCGTGATCTCGGGGTTTCCGAACATCACGCCGACTTTTTCGCGCAGCTGGTTGATGAAGATGACGATGGTGTTGGACTTGTTGATTGCGCCTGCGAGCTTGCGCAGCGCCTGGCTCATCAGCCGGGCTTGCAGACCGACGTGCGCGTCACCCATATCGCCCTCGATTTCCGCCTTGGGTACGAGCGCGGCAACGGAGTCTACCACTACGATATCGATGGCACCGCTGCGCACGAGCGCCTCGGTGATCTCCAGCGCCTGTTCGCCGGTGTCCGGCTGGGAGACATAGAGATCGTCCGCGTGGACACCCAGCGCCTCGGCATAGATAGGGTCGAGCGCGTGCTCAGCGTCGATAAACGCAGCAGTGCCGCCCAGATTCTGCGCTTCTGCGACAATATGTAGCGCGATGGTGGTTTTACCGGAAGATTCCGGCCCGAAGATTTCGATGATTCTTCCGCGCGGAATGCCGCCGACGCCCAGCGCATAGTCCAGCGGGAGGCAACCCGTCGGAATGGTTGCAACCGGCGTACGCGCCGCCGCGTCGCCGAGCTTCATAATCGCGCCTTTTCCAAACTGTTTTTCGATTTGACCAAGCGCGATTTCTAGGGCTTTTTCTTTTTCGACCATCACAGTAATCCTTTCGTTTGTTGCAATCTATCGTGTTTTTTTAATCTTTCATAATTTCGGGATCGGTTGTTTCGCTATCGTGTTTCGTTAAATCTTAATTAAGTACACAATCGGTTGTTTCGCTATCGTGTTTCTTTTAATCTTTCATACATACGGGATCGGTTGTTTTGCTATCGTGTTTCTTATAATCTTAAATAAGTACGCGATCGGTTGTTTCTTATAGAATCGTTTCGCTGAAGCGATTCACGGGGAAACCACTGGATAAGAACAAATGATCGCATGTACTCAAGCCATTATAGCACGCGAAAACTTAGGCGTACAGCGTTTTTTTTGCTGGAGTTTCGCGCCTAATTTAGTAGGGTTATTCGAGGCAGAGTTTCCGTCGGAGCATGTCAAACGCATGCAGCGCGGCATGTTCGCGGATGCGCGCGCGCTCGCCAAAGAGGGAGACGCGCTTGACCAGCGTTTCGCCGGGACGCGCCAGCGCGATGTATAACGTGCCCACCGGGTTTTCCTCTGTGCCGCCGTCAGGACCCGCAAAGCCTGTGGTTGCGAGTGCGTAGTTCGCGCCGGAAGAAAGGCGCATACCTTCCGCCATCTCGCGCGCACACTGTTCGCTGACCGCGCCAAATGTATCCAGCGTAGCCTGATTCACGCCGAGGCGGGAGACCTTTGCGGCATCCGAATACGCGACACAGCCTTCGAGCAAAAACGTAGAGCAGCCGGGGATTGCGACTAACTCGCTTGTGATCAGCCCACCCGTGCAGCTCTCCGCGACGGCGAGGGTCTGGCGATCGTCCGTGAGCATGCGCGCGCACGTTTCCGGCAGGGATTCGCCGACTGTAGAGTAAACGATGTCTCCAAGGCGCGAGATGATCTCGCTGATCATGGGGCGCGCAAGCTGCTCGCCCTCCTCCTCGTTCTGGCACAGCGCGGTGACGCGCAGCGATACTTCGCCGGTCTTAACATACGGTGCAACGGTCGGGTTCGTTTGGGACTCGATGATATCGCTCAGCTCGTAGGTGATGGTAGATTCGCCCTTGCCGAAGATGCGCAGCTCGCGCGAATACAGTTTGTTTCCGCTGAGCTGCTCAAGATACGGCATGACGTGGTTTTGAAACATCGGGAAGAGCTCCCGCGGCGGCCCCGGCAGGAGGATCGCCGTCTTATTCTCGGCGGTCATGATGCAGCCTGGCGCGGTGCCAAAGGCGTTTGGCAGAATGATCGCGCCCTTGGGAAAGCTCGCCTGCTTGAGATTGTTCGGTGTAAACGCGTATCCGCGAGTCTCAAAATGCTTGCGCAAACGCTCAGCTTCTTCTGGGATGAGCTCTACAGTCAGCCCCAGCGCGGAGGCGACGGTCTCTTTGGTCAAGTCGTCGTCGGTAGGACCCAGCCCGCCCGTGAAGACGACCACGTCCGAGCGCTCCACCGCCTGATGGACGACCGCGGTAAGACGCTTGACATTGTCGCCCACGGTCGTGTGATAAAACACCTGAAAGCCTAGCGGGGCGAGCCGCTGGGCGATGAACTGCGCGTCCGTATTGACGACCTGTCCCATGAGCAGCTCCGTGCCGACGGAGACGATTTCTGCGATCATATTTGATTCACTTCCTAAATTCTAACCAGCAGAATGCTGAGTCAATTTGCTTTTTGAGCGATCTAAGACCTTACCTGCATCATGCTGTGTACTCTCTTTTATGAACGATCTTAGTTCCAGTTGACCGCTTTTCGGTTGGCGACGATGTAATCCACTGCCGACCAGACGGTGAAGACCGCGGCGGTGTACATCACACCAAAGTCAAAGGGAAAATTCCAACGGGAGAAGATCGGATTGCCCAGCAGCGTCGCAAGAATGGCCACTACCTGCAGCCCGCTCTTGAGCTTGCCAAGCCAGTTTGCGGCGATGACTGTTCCGCTGTTTGCCGTGACGAGCCGGAACCCGGAGACGATGATCTCGCGGCCCACGAAGATGATGCAAAGTATGGGGTTGAGCATGCCGTTGTATGTCATCATGATAAACGCCGAGCAGAACAGCAGCTTGTCTGCAATAGGATCCATGAGCTTGCCGAAATTGGTGACCAAGTTTTTTTTTCGCGCGATATAACCATCCAGGATATCCGTCATGTCCGCGATAAAGAAGATGGCTGCTGCGTAATAGTTCCAGCCGATCAGCCATGCGTCGAATGTAAACACAGCGACCATGAGCGGCACGAGCAGCATGCGAAAGATGGTGAGCCTGTTTGGCAGATTCAGTTTTGCGCGGGGTTCGCGGGGCTGCGGCAACGTCTGTTCCATAATCCTCAGTCTTTCTTCATTTCGGCGCATGCGTCCACCTGTAAGGGGCGGGGCCTCTCGCCGATCTTGTCCTATTGCCTGAATTCCGTGTTTCAGCTGTTCAGGTTAAACCGGTTCGCCGATCATGTCATACTCCTCTGCGCGGGTCAGAAGGGCGGA
>JAUYTF010000311.1 GCA_030695285.1 Eubacteriales bacterium
GCTCTTCACCTATCCTGTGCTCATGGCGGCGGATATCCTGATCTATCAGGCGAAATACATCCCCGTCGGCGCGGATCAAAAGCAGCATGTCGAGCTCACGCGTGACATCGCCATTCGCTTCAACAACATGTACGGCGAAACGTTTGTCGTGCCGGAACCGTATATCCCCAAGATCGGCGCGCGCGTGATGAGCCTGCAAGAGCCGGATAATAAGATGAGTAAGTCCGACCCCAATCCGAACGGGTATGTCCGCATTCTCGATGAGCCGGACGTGATCGTGAAAAAACTCAAGCGCGCGGTGACAGACAGCGAGGGCGAGGTTACAGATAATCCCGAACGCGCTGGCGTCTACAACCTGCTTTCGATCTATTCCGCCTGCACCAACGGCAGCATTGAAGATTCCGTCGCGCGCTTTGCCGGCAAGGGATACGGAGAGCTCAAGAACGGCGTTGCCGAGGCGATCATCGAAACGCTCAAGCCGATTCAGGCTGAGTATACGCGGATGCTGCTGGAAAAGGACTATCTCAACGAGACCATGAAGCGCGGCGCGGAACGCGCGCAGGCAACCGCACGCAAGACCGTCCAAAAGGTCTACCGCAAAATGGGGTTCGATTCGTTTAAGGCGTAACGGATTTTGCAAGGCAAGCACGAAGCGAAGAGAACGAATTTGGAACAGAGCAACAACAAACGCCGCCTCCGATCATTCGGAAGCGGCGTTTTGTGTTACTTGCGTTTCTTACGCCAGCAGCTTCTCGAGGGTGGCAAGCTTTGCTGCGACGCAGAAGACTTCCATCGCCTGCTTGACTTCGCTAAGTGGCGGGAAGGAGGGGGCGATGCGCAGATTGGTGTCCTCGGGGTCAACGCCGCCGGGATAGGTCGCGCCCGCGCCTGTGAGCGCCACGCCGACATCCTTACAGAGCGAGACCACGCGCTTGGCGGTGCCGGGCATGAGGTTCACGCTCACGAAATAGCCGCCTTTGGGGCGATGCCAGCGCGCGATCTCCAGCGGATCGATCTCTCGTTCCAGCGCCTCGCAGACAAGGTCAAACTTCGGCTTCATGATGGCTGCGTGCTTCTTCATGTGCGCGTGTGTGTGCTCCGCATCCTTGAGGAAGCGAACGTGCATCAGCTCGTTGACCTTGTTGGGCCCGATGGTCTGGAAGGTCATCAGCCCCAGAATATACTTGTCGTTCTCCACGCTCGCGGCCATACAGGAGACGCCCGCGCCTGCTAACGAGACCTTGCT
>JAUYTF010000324.1 GCA_030695285.1 Eubacteriales bacterium
GGCTGAAACCTGAGCAGTGCGAGATCATCGAAATCGGCGCGGTCAAGCTCAAAGACGGCGTGATCGTGGATCGGTTTCAGACGTTTGTCAACGACGGCGTGGTGATTCCGACCAACATCACCGAGCTCACCGGCATCACGACTGAAATGCTGTTAGGCGCGCCAAACTCCAGAGAAACACTCGCGCAGTTCCATGCGTTTTGCGAGGGCTGCTGCCTGGTGGCGCACAATGCTGAGTTTGACATGAGCTTTGTGCGTTTTCACGCGGCGCGATTCAATCTCACGTTTCAAAACCTTTACGCCGACACGCTGATGCTCTCGCGCTATCTGATGCATGATCTGATCAATCACAAGCTCGATACCGTCTGCGAAGCGCTTGGCGTTGTGCTCGAAGCGCATCACCGCGCGACAGACGATGCGGCGGCGACGGGCGAGGTCTTCCAAAAGCTTCTGCAAAAACTGCGCAATTTGAATCTGGATCAATTGCCCGTTCGCTCAGACGAAACCAAGCAGGAGCGCGGAAAGAAGCGCTCAGCCACCAACCACATCATCATTCTTGCCAAGACGCAGGCGGGCATGAAAAACCTCTATCGCATCGTCAGTTATGCGCATCTGGATCACTTCCACTATCATCCGATTATTCCGTTTAGCCTACTCTCACTCTATCGTGAAGGACTGATACTCGGCTCTGCCTGCGAGGCAGGGGAGCTGTATCAGGCGGTTTTAAACGAAGCGGGTGAGCAGAGGATCGAATATCTCGCCAAAACATATGACTATTTAGAAATTCAGCCGCGCTGTAACAACGCGTTTTTGGTGCGCGAAAACCGGGCAACTGACGAGCGCCTGCTCGAGATCAACCGCGCGATTGTCGCGCTTGGAGACAGGCTCGGAATCCCTGTTGTCGCGACTGGAGACGTGCATTTTCTCAACCCCGAGGACGCGATCTATCGCGAGGTCATCCTCACGAAAAATGGATTTGAGGACGCAGCGTTCCAGGCGCCACTGTATTTTAAAACAACCACGGAGATGCTGGAGGAGTTTGCCTACCTCGGCGAGGAGACCGCAATGCGGGTTGTCATAGACGAACCCAACCGGATTGCGGATTCTTGCGAGCTGCTCAAGCCGTTTCCGGACGGCACGCACGCGCCGACCATCGAGCACGCGGAAGACATCCTGCGCGATATGGCGGTCGGCAAAGCGCACGAGATCTATGGCGACCCGCTGCCGGACATCGTGCAGGCGCGCCTTGATCGAGAGTTGAAATCCATCATCGGCAACGGCTTTGCTTCGCTTTATCTCATGGCGCAGCGGCTGGTGTATAAGAGCAACTCAGATGGCTACCTCGTCGGATCCCGCGGCTCGGTCGGCTCCTCTTTTGTCGCCACCATGGCGGGCATCACGGAGGTGAACCCGTTGCAGCCGCACTATGTCTGCCCGAACTGCAAGCACAGCGATTTTCAAATCGACCGCATGCAATATTTCTGCGGCATCGACATGCCGGACAAAAACTGCCTCGCCTGCGGTACGCGCTATCACAAGATAGGATTTGATATTCCGTTTGAAGTGTTCTTGGGGTTTGACGGGGACAAGACGCCGGATATCGACCTGAATTTCTCCGGCGAATATCAGTCCATTGCGCATAAGTATGTCGAAGAGATGTTTGGGCGCGGGCATGCGTTTCGTGCGGGGACGATCAGCGGCGTGGCGGAGCGCACGGCGTTTGACTATGTACGCCAATATGAGGAGAAGACGGGGAAGGTACTAAGAAAAGCAGAGCGGGAACGCATTGCTCAGGGCTGTCAGGACGTCAAGGTAACCACAGGGCAGCATCCCGGCGGCATCGTCATCGTACCCAAAGAGGACGACATCCTCGACTATACGCCGATTCAGTACCCGGCGGATAAATCGAACAAGAACACGATCACCACGCATTTCGACTTCCACGCGATGGACGACCGCCTCGTAAAGCTCGATATTCTCGGCCACGACGACCCGACCGCGCTTCGAATGCTGCAGGATCTCACGGGGCTCGATCCTGTCACGATTCCGCTGGACGATCCGAACACCATGCGCATCTATATCGCGAGCGATTCGCTCAATGTCGACCTTTCCGCCATAGACTGCAAAGTCGGCACGCTCGGTACGCCTGAATTCGGCACCGGCTTTGTGCGTGGCGTGCTCGACGCAACACAGCCGACCACCATGGAAGAGCTGGTTCGCATTTCGGGATTGACGCATGGCACGGACGTTTGGCTTGGTAACGCGGAACCGCTGGTCACCAACAAGATCGCCAAGCTTAATGAGGTCATATGCACGCGTGACGACATCATGAACTATCTGATTCTGCACGGTGTGGATGCGTCGAGTTCGTTTAAGATCATGGAAAACGTTCGCAAAGGCAAGGGGCTCAAACCGGAGATGGAGCAGAAGCTGCTCGACAACGGGATACCCGCCTGGTACATCGACTCCTGCAAGAAGATCAAGTACATGTTTCCGCGCGGGCACGCGGTGGCGTATACGATGATGAGCTTCCGCGTGGCGTACTATAAGGTGCACTATCCGCTGGAGTTCTACAGCGTTTATTTCACCGTACGCGCGGATCTGTTCGACGTATCACTAGCCGCGGGCGGGGCAGAGCGCGTGCTAGAAACCATCCACGAGCTGGAGCGTGCAGCTGCGAAGATGACGGACTCCGAAAAAGGGCGCACGAAGGACATCATTACGATTCTGGAGGTTGTGTATGAGATGAATATGCGTGGCATCGAGCTACTGCTCGTCGATCTCTATCAGTCCGACGCGACGAAGTTTTTAATCGAAGGCGGCGCACTCCGCCCACCGTTCAACGCAATCCCCGGGGTAGGCGCAAACGCGGCTGAGTCGCTCGCAAAAAACCGTATAGGAAAGGTGTTTCACACGATTGAAGAGTTTCGCGCGGCGACGAAAGCCAACAGCGCTGTTGTTACGGCCATGGAAAAGTGCGGATGTTTTGAAGGCATGGAGAAGTCAGCGCAGATTTCGCTGTTTTAGCTGGATAGAAAAACCAGAGTGTTTCATCAGTGTTTAGTAGACCGCCTAGATTTCGTCGTTTTAGTTGAACAGAAAGTGCGGATGTTTTGAAGGCATGGAGAAGGCAGCGCAGATTTCGCTGTTTTAGCTTGATAGAAAAACCAGAGT
>JAUYTF010000346.1 GCA_030695285.1 Eubacteriales bacterium
ATAAAACACCTTCACGCGCGGGTCGTCGAGGCCGCAGGCGTTGGCGGGAAAGAACTTGCGGCAGACATCGACAAAGAGCTTGTCCTGCTCGACGACGTCGATGGCCTCAATCTCCTCATAATGCGTGAGCTCGCGGGCAACCCCGCCGTCTCCGCCGCCGATGACCAGCACGCGCTTGACGTTCGGGTGCACCGACATGGGTACATGCACGATCATCTCGTCATACGTGAATTCGTCCTTTTCCGAGAAGATCACGCTGCCGTCGGAGGCGAGAAAGCGCCCGAATTCGGGGGACTCAAACACGTCGATCCGCTGAAAATCGCTCTCGCCGGAGAATAGCTGCTTTTCCACGCGGATCGACAATTGCACATTCTGTGTGTGCATATCGTTAAACCAAAACTCCACGAGTTAAGCACCCCCTTTCAAAACATTCAAGTACCGGATATCGGGGTCTTCCGGACCTTGCATACTGCAGCCCTTTGCCTGCGCGTAGAGGGTGTACTCCACGATCTCTTTGGTGATGACCTCGCCGGGCGCTAAAATCGGAATTCCCGGCGGATAGCACATCACGAACTCGCTGCAAATGAGGCCAACCGTCTCGCGGATGGGCAGAGACTCCGTTTCCGCGTAAAACGCGGCCTGCGGGGTTGCCGCCACAATGGGCGAAATATATTCCGCGAGGAATGTCTCGCTGGGCTCTCTCGCGTAAAGGCGCTTGATGTCCGCCAGCGCGCCAACCAGCCGCTCGATGTCCTGCAACCGATCTCCGATTGAGATATAAGCCAAGATGTTGCTGATGTCACCAAACTCGATCTGGATATCGTACTCATCCCGCAATAGATCATACACCTCGATGCCCGCAAGCCCGATGTCGCGCGTGTAGACCGAGAGCTTGGTTACATCGAAGTCGTATACGCTGTCTCCATTGACCAGCTCCCGCCCGTAGGCATAGTAGCCGCCGACGGCGTTGATCTCGTCCCGCGCGTATTGCGCCATCTGCGCCACCTTTTCAAACGATTTTTCTCCGCGCAATGCGAGGTTTCTGCGCGAAATATCGAGGCTGCTCATGAGTAAGTAAGACGCGCTCGTGGTCTGCATAAGGTTGATGATCTTGTCCACATAGCGCGGGTTGACGTTTGGCCCCAGAAGAAGAAGCGAGCTTTGCGTCAGGCTTCCGCCGGATTTATGCATCGACACCGCCGCCATATCCGCGCCCGCGGACATC
>JAUYTF010000352.1 GCA_030695285.1 Eubacteriales bacterium
GCCGCAGGTGTTCACGATCAGCACATCCGCCTTGGAAGGCAGATTGGTGATCTCGTGCCCGGCGGCGGTGAGTATGCCTAGCATGCGCTCGGTATCCACCTGGTTTTTTGCGCAGCCGAGTGAAATCACTCCGACGGTTGACATAATCTTCTGGCACTCCTTTATTCGACAGATGGGAGACGTGGTTTTGTTACCGCGCGCTCTAGCTCTGCGGTAAAAAATCAGTCGTCGTCCCGGTAAAAGCTCGCTATGGGGTTGGGCTCGCGCACCTGTGCGGGCGGATCGGTCACGGGCGTTCCGTCACCGAACAGCTCCTCAAGCTGCGCGCGCTTGATGAGCACCTCGCGCGCTTTGCTGCCGTTAAAGCCGGAGATATAGCCCTTTTGCTCCATGATGTCGATCAGGCGCGAAGCGCGGGCATATCCCACGCGGAGCCTGCGCTGAATCATACTGGTGCTGGCCTGCCCGTGCTCGAATACTACGCGCACGGCCTCGCCGAGCAGCTCGTCCTCTTGCTTGCCTTCGCCGAACACCCCGCCGCTTGCGCCGACTTTCTCGAGGGAAGACACATCGTCGAGGATCTGGTCGCTGAATACAGGGCGACTCGTGCTCGCGCGAAAATGCGCCACGATTCGCTCCACCTCTTCGTCCGAAATAAACGCGCACTGCAAGCGCGTGGGCTTCGCGGAGCCGTCGGGATGGAAGAGCATATCGCCGTGACCTAGCAGCTTCTCCGCGCCGCCCATGTCGAGTATGATGCGGCTGTTGGTTGCGGAGCTCACGGCAAACGCCGCGCGCGAGGGGATGTTTGCCTTGATTAAACCCGTAATGACCGTTGCATCCGGCCGTTGGGTGGCGAGGACGAGATGTATCCCCGCCGCGCGGCCAAGCTGCGCGATGCGGCGGATGCTGTCCTCCACCTCTTCGGGGGCTACCATCATGAGGTCTGCCAGTTCGTCGATGATGACGACGATGCGCGGTAGCTTATCCTCCGGCTTTTCCGCGCGCTCATTGAAGCGATCCAGATTGCGCGCGTTTTTCGCGGAGAAAGTCTTGTAGCGATCCGTCATTTCCTTGACCGCCCAGCGCATGGCGCCCGCAGCCTTTTTCGGATCGGTGACGACGGGGATGAGTAAGTGCGGCAGGGAGCCGAACATGGTCATCTCGACCATCTTGGGGTCTATGAGAATGAAGCGCACGTCCTGCGGGGAGCTTTTGTACACCATGGACACGATGATGTCGTTGATGCACACGCTCTTGCCTGAGCCGGTCGCGCCCGCGATGAGCATATGCGGCATGCGCGTCAGGTCGGCGACGATGATCTTTCCGCTCGCCTCGCGTCCAAACGCCATGGTGACGGGAGAAGCGCTGTTCTTAAACTCTTTGCTCTCCAGGATGTCTCGCAGAACCACCAGCGTGGAGCCTTTGTTCGGAATCTCGATGCCGATGGCGTTTTTGCCGGGAATTGGCGCCTCCATGCGAAGGCGTGGCGCTGAGAGCGCCATGGTGATGTCGTTTTGCAGCGCGGTGATGCGCGAGATGCGCGTGCCTGCCTGTGGCTGAATCTCAATGCGCGTCAGCGCGGGGCCGACGGCGATATTGGTGACCGTCGCGCCGATGCGAAAGCTCGCGAGCGTCTCGATCAGGATGCGCGCCTTTTCTTCCGGCGTGTCCGATTCTTCGTTCTTCTTTGCGCCGGGTTTGTTCAGCAGCTCGATCGAGGGCGGGTGATACTTTCCGTTTCCGAGGATGACCTCCGGCTGCGTTTTCTTTTTTTCGATTGGTTTCTCGATCGGCAGCTGTTTCACGCCTGGCTGCCTTGCAGGCATACCTTCGCGCGAGATGGGTTTTCCGGCGTCTTTTGCCTGCTTGGCACCCGCACCAAAGAGGGGCGAGGGGTCCGGCAGCTGCACGACCGGTTTCGGGATATGCGCGCCGCCACGCGTCATCATGAGCGGGACATCGTCCCCAGGCTCGAAGTCGATCTCGTCGAGCATATCGCCGCTGATTCTCTGCGGCTTTGTCGGCTTGACTTTTCCGCCGATTTTTGTGACAAACTCGCCTTTTTGTTCGCTGAAGGCTTTGATATCCGCGTCTTTTGCAGGCGAGGCTTTCAGTTTTCGGGATTTACTCGGCTTTTCGAACAGGTCGATCACCGGTTCTTCGAAGATTTCCGCGCGCTTCGTTTTCGCTTTGGCGGACGGGGTCACGACTGCTTCCGGCAGAGCGGCCTGCTTTCCCTTTCCGGTGAGTTTCGGCTGTTCTTCCTCCAATGTGAGGGTAAACAAGGGGCGATCATCGCGGCCCTCGCGTGCAATTCCGGAATCGATGCCTTTGTCGCGCGAGTTTTCCACAGCCGTGAGCACCTTGCTTGTCAGCGCTTCCGAAGCGTCCCGCAGGGAAAAGCCCGTGATCTTGATCAGGCACACGAGTATGAGTGCGCTGCTGAGGATATATGCCAGTGTTGGCCCACCAAGCCTGAGCAGCGGATAGCTGAGCACCGCTCCGATGAAACCGCCGCCGAGATGCGCGTTTTGACCGACATACAGCGCCTCGTTGATATAAGCCATGTACTCCATGCCTTCGGTGAGCGAATTGCGCGCCGTGCTCAAGAGCGCCACCAACGCGAGGATACTCAGCAGCAGATACCACCCGCTGCCGTTGAGGCGCGCATTGCTGGCGCCGCGTATGTAGATGACGCCAACGGCAATCAGAATGACCGGCAGGACGTAGGCGATGATGCCGATCATGCCAAATAGCGCCTTGCCGAGCATTTCGCCGAGATAACCGGTGGCGGAAAAGAAGAGGTATGCTGCCGCGAGAATGCCTGCGGCGATCAATAACACGCCGCTGGCTTCAGAGGCGGCTTTGTCGCGTCCCTGGCTGTCGCTTCGCGTTGCAGCAGGTTTCTTGCCGCCGGAAATTCCGTTGTCTGCTTTAGATGCCAAAGATGGTTTCAATCCTTTCTGTTTATATGAGAAGAATTCTGCATGCCTTTGGGTTACTATCCGGCAATCGCGTGCGGTCATGGCGCAGGACTTGGGCTGCACACAGACGAGACTACTATGCCATTCTATCGATATATTATACAACATGTTGCGATATCGCGCAATGAAAGGCACAGGATAGTAATAGATCGCGCAAAAAGACGGCAAACAATCGCCTCGCTTGTCAGCGCAAACGAAATGCGATATACTGCAAAAAGAGCCAAACCGGCCTGGAGAAATGGATGAACATCGTAATTCTGGACGCATATTCCGTCAACCCCGGAGACATCGACTGGGAGCCGATTCGCAAAATCGGCAATCTGCGCGTTTATGACCACACCCCGCCGGAGCAGATCGGCGAACGGATTTCTGGCGCAAACGCCGTATTCACCAACCGCGCAAGGCTGGGGGAAGCGGAGTTTTCACAGGCGCCCAACCTTCGCTTTTTGTGCCTGTTTGCCACGGGATATGATAAGATTGATCTGCAT
>JAUYTF010000353.1 GCA_030695285.1 Eubacteriales bacterium
TAATGTGTATCAAACATTTCTGCTTGTCGTGCTGCCAATGATTCGATCCACGTTTTTAAGCATCTTCATTTTGGATGTGTTCTGGATTTGGAACGACTATATCGTTGCACTCATCATGCTCAACAGCACGGCACTGCAAACGGTTCAACTCGCGATCAATAAGCTCTTTGGCCTGCATGCCAATCAATGGGACATCGCACTGCCTGCAATCGTCATGAGCATCGCGCCCATCCTCGTGATCAATGTGTTTATGCAGAAGAAGATCGTGTCGGGTATCGCATCCGGTGCGGTGAAGGGCTAGTTGCGAAGGACATATAGAAATAATGTTTGTATCCGGACTTGTATCCGGTGCAATAAATGGTTACCGATGTAAAACACCATAGAAAACGAAATCAGAAGATGGAGGAAAAGCAAATGAAAAGAAATCGACTTATTGCGACTCTCTTGCTCGCCGTTCTGATGCTGTCGACCCTGTTTGGCTGCACCACCACCCCGAGCGCTACCCCGGAAGCAACCGCTGCAACGACCGAAGCCGTCGAACCGGCAGCAACGGAAGCGCAGGCCAAACCAGTACAAATCCACATCTACCAGTCTAAGTACGAAATCGACGAAGCACTGAAAGCCGCCTGTGCGGAATACACTTCCCTGTATCCCAATGTCACGTTCGTCGTAGAATCCACCTCCTCGGAGGACTTCTCCACGCAGCTCAAGGCGATGTTTTCCGGCGGCAACGCGCCGGACATCTTCTCAACAGCAGGCAACGTAGATCTTCAGCTCATGAGTGAATACATGGAAGATCTCAGCGATCAGACCTGGGTGCCCTACATGAGCCAGCCCGCGCTCGATGGCGGCAGCTATGAAGGCAAAGTATATGGCTTCCCTCTTGCGGTCGAAGGCCACGGGTATGTGTATCATAAAGATATGTTTACAGCATCGGGCATCACCGCAGTTCCCACCACACTCACCGAGTTGCGTGATGCTTGCGACAAGCTGGTTGCAGCGGGGTATACCCCGTTTAGCTCCAACTTCATGGAGTTCTACCAGTCGGCAATTTTCCACTTTAACTCGCCGCTGGCGCGCCAGGCTGATCCGATGGCTTTTATCGAAGCCCTCAACAACGGCACCGAAACCGTCGTTGGCAATCAGGCGTTCATCGACATGGCAAACCTCGTAGCGTTGGAGTTCGCCTACGCAAAGAGCCCGCTGAACACGGACTTTAACACGCAGGTTTCGGATTTTGCAAACGGCCAGGCTGCAATGATGGTTGGTGGCACCTGGAGCCAGCCCGCTCTGGATGCGGTCGACCCGGATATGGATGTCGGCATGTTCCCGATGCCGATGAGCGAGGACGCCTCCCTCAACGACAAGCTCTACGTCAGCAGCTCCCCTTTCTGGAGCATCAACAATGCATCTGACGTTAAGGACGAAGCCAAGAAATTCCTCACATGGCTTGCCATGACGCCCGAAGGACAGAAGAACCTGACGAGCGGATTTAAACTCATTCCGGCTTTCACCAACATCTCAGCGGATGAAAGCGCGATCGGGCCTACGGGCATGACACTTAAGGAATATATCGACGCTGGCAAGACCTATGGAATTTTCAGCGCCTATTATCCGCAAGGATTTGGCGGGGCACAGCTATTTGGCGAGAGCATCAATAAGTATGCCGCAGGCAAGCTCACAATAGATGAACTACTCGCTGAGATTCAGGCAGAATGGACTTCACTGCAATAACAAAATAGTACCATAGAGGCTAGCGCCAGAGGGTAAACCATATACACGGCTAATGAGGAAGACAACATCTCTGGCATGTTGTCTTCCTTTTCTGAAAGGAAGAGAGAATGGATATCGATCAAATCATGAAGCAGATGACGCTTCGTGAGAAAGCGGAAATGTGCGTGGACGGCTCCATGTTGCGCACAGCAGAAATGCCGCAGTACAACATTCCAAAACTCGTTATGACCGACGGGACAAGCGGTGTACGGCTGCTTGACCAGCCGGACACAGATCCAAAGACAGCGCGGTTTATCGAGCGGGTTTCCGCATCGTTTGATTCGGAGGATGCGCTGGCGGCAACGATTCCCGCGACCTGCTTTCCTGCGGGCTCCAGCATTGCCTGCAGTTGGGATAAGGATCTTTCCGCGCGCGTCGGTGCGGCGATTGCTGAGGAGTGCAAGAGCCTGCAAGCGGGGCTTCTATACGGACCGGCAATCAACACTCGACGCACCCCGCTCGACGGGCGCGGGTTTGAATATTTTTCTGAAGACCCGTGTCTAGCTGGGGACATGTCCGCCGCGTTTGTAATGGGACTTCAGGAAAACGGCGTTGCCGCGAGCATCAAACACTTTGTATGCAACGACTCCAACTATCTTCGCACCATCTCAGACACGATTGTAGAAGAACGTGCCTTGCGCGAAATCTATCTCAACGCTTTTGAACGCGTGATAAAGCAGGCAAAACCCGCTACGGTAATGGCTTCCTACAACCTGCTCAACGGCGTGCAGGCTTGCGAGAACAAATGGCTCCTGACGGATGTATTGCGAAATGAATGGGGCTATGAGGGCGTGATCATATCGGACTGCGGAGCAATCAAGGATCACCTATTGGCCTTCCAAGCCGGTCTCGATTTCGAGATGCCGCACAGTAAGATTGCAATCGATAAGCTTGTGTCCGCCGTGGAAAGCGGCGAAATGGCGGTGGAGGAGCTCGACGCGCACTGCCGCAGAGTGATTGACCTCGCGCTGACTTATGCGCGCGTGGGGAAAGAGCAGCCGCGTGTGGATTATGCTGCGCATCATGCGCTTGCGCAAGAAGCTGCCGAGAAATGCGCGGTACTATTAAAGAACGAAGACAATATCCTTCCACTTTCGCCTGATACACCGTCCAAAATTGCAATACTTGGCGACTGGGCGGAGCATCCTGTCTATCAGGGAACGGGCTGCGCCATCGTGCATGCGCAAAAGGTTGATATACCGCTCGATGAAATAAAAACAATTTGTTCTGAAAACGTAGAACTCATCTACGAACCGGGTTATCGCGACTTGAACCAAGTGGACGAAAAGCTGCTCTCCCGTGCAGTTGAGGCTGCGAAGAAAGCGGACAAAGTGGTCATCTTTGCAGGCTCGATTCTTCCCGAAGAGAGTGACGACTATAACCGCAAACATATGAATGTGGAGCCCGCGCAGTTGGAGCTGATTCGTCGCGTGAGCGCGATCAACGACAACATCATCGTCGTGCTTATGAATTGCGAGTCCGTTATCATGCCTTGGATTGATGATGCAAAGGCCGTGTTGGACATGTGGTACTGCGGCGAGGGCAGTGGCAATGCTGTGGCCAAGCTGCTTTTCGGCAAGGCGAACCCCAGCGGAAAGCTGCCGGTCAGCATGCCGGTAAAGCAAAGCGATATGCCCGGATACCTGCATTTTCCCGGCGAAAACCACAGGCTTCTCTATGAAGAGGGTGTGTTTGTCGGCTACCGCTACTACGAAAAAAAAGAGCTCGTACCACTGTTCTCATTTGGACACGGGCTAAGTTATACTGCTTTTGCTTACTCGGCGTTGCGTCTTTCATCCGAAAATGTAACGTTGCCGCAGTCGCTTGAGATTTCTTTCACAATTACCAACGCAGGAAACTTACGCGGCGGGGAAGTCCCTCAGCTGTATGTTGCGGACGATCATTCCCGCCTGCCAAGGCCGGTCAAGGAACTCAAACATTTTACCAAGCTCTATCTCGACCCCGGCGAATCGGCAGAGGTTCGATTCAACTTGGATGCGCGGGACTTTTCCTATTATGATCCGGCGTTCTCGGACTGGATTACAGACAGCGGTGAGTTTACGCTGCTCATAGGCTCCTCTTCACAGGACATCCGACTCAATGCGCGTGTTACTCTAACCAGTCCGGTGGAGCGCGTGCTGCCCATTACGAGCGATGTGCACTATCTGGAGCTCTTCCAAAATGAGCGCGTGAAGCAGGCGTACTTTGATACGTTGATTGAGTGGAAACTCATTTCTGCTTCGGATGTTACCCCAACTTTGGAGAAACACCTGACCACTGCCTTCTGGGGACTCAAGCAGCACCTCGACCTGCTCGTTCCCTACGAAATCACAGAGGAAAAGATTGAAGCGCTTGTCAAACGACTGAATCAAACCGCACAAGCATCAGGGAGTAAATAATATGGAAACGCTTCAGCTATTCAGCGTTCGGGATGCGATGGATCAGGATGTGCGACAAACGCTGAAAAGCGTTGCCGCGCTTGGCTATGGGCGTGTCGAATTCGCGGGTTTTTATGGTGTTCCGCCGGAGGTGATGCGTGACTGGCTCGCAGAATCAGAGCTGAGTGTCTTTGGCTCGCACATACCGTGTAATACAATAGAAGAAAACATGAGCGCGATTGTGCGCTATCATCGCGCAATCGGTTGCGAGCGCATCACGATCAACCGGAATCAGCTATTTTCGCATGGCGCGATTAACGCGTTTGTTGCGCAGGTGAATCTTCTTCATCCAAGATTGCTGGACGAAGGGATCCGTCTGGGCTTTCACAATCATCGGCAGGAGTTTGAGGCAAATACTGATGGCTCGATTGCTTATCCGCACATTCTGGAGCGGACGGAGCTGGATTTGCAGCTGGATGTGCTCTGGTCGTGCGTTGCGGGGAATGACCCCGTTGCGCAGATCGGAGCATTTGGCGATCGCCTGAAGTCCGTCCACTTGAAGGACGGCTTATTGGACGGCACAGAACTGCCGTTTGGATATGGTGAGATCGACCTTCCCGCGATTGTCCTTGCGGCAAAAAAGCGTAGTATTGATATCATTGCCGAAAGCGAA
>JAUYTF010000358.1 GCA_030695285.1 Eubacteriales bacterium
GAGCTACACCCGGCTCCGTTTTCTTTACAATATTGTCACGTGTGGTTGAAACGTTTGTTCGGTATAATGAAAGCATTACGGAACGTATCACAAAAGCCAACGTACCATCGTCAAGCGAGGATAAACTGTGAAGCTGCTGAAAAGTACGATCCTGACATTGCTCGTCCTGCTGCTGTTAGGCGCGCCCTCACTGTCCCTTGCCGAAAGCGACTATGAAACAGGCGACGGGTGGATTTTTCAGGATGGAATGCTGACGATCACGGAGAATGGCGGACTGAAGGACTTTGTTTTCTATGAACAGGATCCAATAACTGAGAAGTGGACACATGAGCATAATGTTACTGATGTGAGCACATTGCGAATCGGGAAAAATGTTACTTACCTCACGTTTGAAGTGTATGACTGCAATGTATTATCACCTTCTAGCATCACGATCGAACCAGGAAACGCTTACTTTGTCATCGACAATGGCTGGGTAGTAAATAAGGAGACAAATACACTGTTTAGCGCAACCAACCTTGCAGATAGAGAATCGATTGAAGCCATCGAAAACATCCCCGTATATATTGAGCACATTGGAGCGCGAGCCTTCTATGACTACAGATATACAAAGCAAGTTACGATCCCGAAAAACGTTGTCAGCATAGGTGATTTCGCGTTTGACACGTGTACTTCTCTTCAATCTGTTTCATTTCCGAGCGGCCTTCAGTCTATAGGAGCGCGTGCCTTTTATGGTTGTCTATCCCTAGCGAAGGTTCAGTTAGGAACAGAAGTAAACTATATCGGAGTCAATGCTTTCGGCTGGTGTCCAGCACTATCAAGTTTTGACATTTGGGAAACGAAAATTGCAGTTTTATGTAGCGCTGCAATCGGAGCAGGCGATCAGTTAAAAACCATAGAATTGCCCGAGACGTTAAAGCATATTGAGGCACGTGCGCTGAATATTTGCTCTGGATTGGAAACAGTAGTGATCCATTCAAGCGACGTTGCAGTTGAAAATAACGCATTCCGTTACTGTGAAAATCTAAAACAGATCATATTCACTGCGGGAAAACCTAGCGACTGGGGCAATTGTTTGTTTGAAGAGATCGGTTCGGCTCTAAGCGGGAAAGGATATGTTTCGGGTTCGCATGAACGCGGCGGCGAAATCATCCCTTACCCCACCCTTTACTACACCGCTGCATACGCCGACGAATGGGCGCCCAACGGCGAAACGGAATGGAACGGCTACACGATTCAGCAGATTTCGCAGGAGGAGCTGGACGCGATCCTCGCCGAGGCAAGGGGAGAAGAGGTAGTAGAGGCTAGCAACTCGCCCGCGTCAACAACTGTCCAGCAGCTCGAGACGGCAGCGCCAGAGAAAACCGAGGCGGATGCCGCGCCTGCAACGAGCATCGAAACGATTCTACTCGCTGCAATCGGAATTGCTGCGATAGCGGTCACTGTGGCTTTGATTGTTCGAGTGAGAAAGGCGAAGAGATAGGCGGGATCCTATTCCCAATATTTGGCGAAGAATCTTTGTTGTAACTGGAGTCTGAAACGGAGCTACCCGGCTCCGTTTTCTTTACAATATTGTCACGTGTGGCTGGAACGTTTGTTCGGTATAATGATGGCATCGCACTCAGACTCGACCGTGTTTCCATACCAACCATTGATAAACAGATGATTGACAGAGCCCAGTGGGAAGAAAACAATCCGAATGGAAAGGAATATGGGGTTTTTGCCCGCGGATTGGATACTGTAAAGAGCAGCTATGATGTCATCATGATTATCAAGCCAGGTGATGAAGTAATACTCACGCGTGACGATATATTTGATTACTTAAAAGGTCACTAATATAAGGAGATAACGATGAAGCAACCATTAAGGAGAAAGCAAGCGTGGTTCGTTCTATTCATCTGCGTGCTTTTCTGTTTTGGAACAATGAACACATCACGAGCGGAAGAGGAGAATCAATCGGGCGACGATAATTTATCGTTCTATAAAGACAACCCGGACTACAAAATCTTAGATGGACTTGCTATTGAGATTGCGACGAATACACTTAAGATGTGCCGTGCCGATGCGCGATCGGTGACAGTCCCCAAAGGCGTGAAAACGATTGGCTTTGATGCTTTCGAAGAATGCAGCATGTTACAATCTGTGCTTGTCTCTGAGAGCGTCAAACTAATCGAATCTGGCGCATTTCAGAGCTGCGAGAGTTTGAGATCTATTATCTTGCCTACGACGCTGGAAGAGATTCACCCTTATGCGTTTTTTGGCTGCAATCTCGATACATTGATCATCCCGCGCAATACACGCCTTGTACCGAATCTAGGTCAATCTGAATGGTACGGTGTGCTGGATGCCTGCAGGGTCAAAACACTAGTTTTCTGCGGAACGGACGGGCTGTTTTTGCCGACGACGTTCGGGAACATTATATTCCCCGCCGATGGCAGCGGAAGAATCGTATTCTGGGGCAACCCGCCCGAATATATTGATGTGTCTGGCTTGCAATTCAACTACAAAGGCGGCGAGGTGGAAAGCGGGACATTCACGATCTGTTACCCCGCGCAATTTGCGGACGCATGGGCACCAAACGGAGAGACGGAATGGAACGGGTTGCCTATCCGCGCGCTCTCCTGGGCGGAAGAGCAGAAACTGATTCAGAAAGCACCGAAGCTGTTTTCCGACGAAGATCGCACGGATGTGACGGAAGATCCGGGTTGGTCGTTCGATCAATACAACAATGTCACCATCTATTCGGAAGAGGGATGGTACCGCTACTGCATTGCGAATTGGGAGTTGGAGATCAACGATCTTCGGTTTGCGGAAGGAGTGGATTTCATTCTGGAGTATTTCAACGTAGATTCGGATGAGGGTATGTATCCCGGGCCATCGGAGATCGTCATGAAGCGGCTTCTTCTGCCGTCATCCTTAACAAAGGCGAACCTCGATCATATGATCTTTCAGGAGATGATCATGGCCGAGGGGAACCGCTATGTGGCGGTGGACAACGGAAGATTGATTGATCCAGATTCGGGCGATATCATCTGGGAACCAACGGAACCAGCCGCCGAGCAGACTATATCGACACCCGTGCCCTCTGCGACTCCCGTACTGTTGCCTGCTGATGAGCCTACCCGAATACAGCAACCCGGTTTGCAGGAGGAAGCAAACAATCTTAAACCATGGATCATTGCGGCTTGCGTTGCGGTGGTTGTTGCTGCGGCTGTTGTGGTCGCAGCGTCGATCCAGAAGAAAAAATTCTCAAAGTAACGGGACGTTAATATTCCTGAACATGTTTCGCCTGAGAAAACGGAGCTACACCCGGCTCCGTTTTCTTTACAATATTGTCACGTGTGGTTGAAACGTTTGTTCGGTATAATGAAAGCATTACGGAACGTATCACAAAAGCCAACGTACCATCGTCAAGCGAG
>JAUYTF010000359.1 GCA_030695285.1 Eubacteriales bacterium
CACCGTTTCGTCGAGATAAATCTGCGCGGGAATATCCATCTCAACGGAATAATGCAGCACCTCGCGAATGATCTCCGGCGGCATTTCGTGTAAAACCAGCGCGCGCTCCGTGTCGATATCCGCGATCATTGCTCCGCCGTATTGAATCGAAGGGCCGTGTAGATCGAGCTCTCTCCAGATGGGGCGGGTCGCGATGCGTCCTCTGCCCGTTGCTAGCACCACATGCACACCCGCTTCGATTGCGCGCCGCACAGCGAGACGGTTTCGTTCGCTGATAAAACCCGCATGGTTGGTCAGCGTGCCGTCGATGTCTAGCGCGATGAGTTTGATTTCCATTCTATCTCCAGATATCCTGCCGATGCAGAACAAAATCGAACTACCGAATTTGCCCTGCTCCGCGAATGACGTATTTCACTGTGGTCAGTTCATCCAGACCCATCGGCCCGCGTGCATGCAGCTTTTGCGTGCTGATGCCGATTTCCGCGCCAAAGCCGAACTCCTCACCGTCTGTAAAGCGCGTGGATGCGTTGACGTAGACAGCGGCGGAGTTGACCTCGTTGAGGAAGCGCTCTGCGGTGTCATAGCGGCTTGTGATGATAGAGTCGCTATGGTGCGTGCCGTAGGTTTCGATGTGGGTCACGGCCTCTTCAAACGAATCGATCACCTTCACCGAAAGGATCAGGTCGTTGTATTCCGTAGACCAGTCCTCTTGAGTGGCATCGATCGCGCCGGGCATGAGTGCCTTTGCGCGCAAATCGCAGCGCAGTTCTACCCCGCGTTCGGCAAGCCTCATAGCGATCTGCGGGAGACAATCTGCCGCTACGCTTTCGTGCACCAACAGCGTCTCCGCCGCGTTGCAGACGGATGGGCGCGAGCACTTCGCGTTCTCAATGATGTCCGCCGCCATGATTAGATCGGCTGTTTCATCGATATAGACGTGGCAAACGCCGGAACCGGTCTCGATTACGGGAATGGTCGCATGCTGCACGACGCTCTGAATCAATCCTGCGCCTCCGCGCGGAATGAGCACGTCGATGAGGCCGTTGAGCTTCATCATCTCGTTTGCCGCGGCGCGATCCGTGTCCCGCAGGAGTTGAATCGCCCCGTCGGGTATGCCGTTTTTCACGGCGGCCGTGTTAAGCGCGTCGCAGACGGCGGCGTTGCTGTTCTGCGCCTCGCTCCCCCCGCGCAGCACGCAGGCATTGCCGCTTTTGATGCAAAGTGCAATCGCGTCCGCGGTGACGTTCGGTCGCGCTTCGTAGATGATACCGATCACGCCTAGCGGCACGCGCCGCTTTTCGATGCGCAGACCGTTCGGGCGGACCACGACCGAATCGCTTTTGCCGATCGGGTCTGCAAGGAGAGCCACTTTGCGCATCCCGTTTACCATGCTCTCCACGCGTTTTGGATCTAGCGTCAGCCGGTCGATAAACGAAGGTTTTACCCCCCGCTCTTTGGCCAGGCGAACATCCTCCGCATTTGCGCTCAGTATCTGGAGCGCGGCTGATATCAGCGCGTCCGCCATGGCAAGCAGCGCGTCGTTTCTTGTTTTTGCGGATGTGATGGCGAGCTTGCCGGAGGCTTTCTTTGCGCTCTGCGCCAGTACACGAACAGACATGGGTGATCCCCTCCAAACTTTCCACACATTATATCGTATATACTCTGGAATCACAAGTTGAAAACACCCTTCGGAGTGTGTTGCCTTACATCAGAATAAATTTACTTGACGCAGGTGCCATATCGTGATAATCCTATGATGATCATCAGGTGGAGGGAAACAATGCAAGCTTATCTGATTTCTGACGGTGAATTCTCAACAAAGAGACAGATCGAACTCAAAGATATCTTAAAGGGTTATCTTGCCGCGTGCAACTTCTCTGTTCTGGAGAAAATCCTGCAGCCAGACGAGCTTGCTTTTTGCCGCGGCTGCTTCGACTGCTGGGTCAAAACACCCGGCGAGTGCGCCATGCGGGACGGAATTGTCGAGATCAACCGCGCCTGCATGACCAGCGACGTAGTCGTCTACCTCTGCCCTGTCGTGTTTGGGCAGTTTTCCGCAAACATGAAGTTTGCAATCGACCGCTGGCTGCCCAATATGCTGCCGTTTTTCATGACGCGAAAGGATGGCTCAACCATGCATCCGCCAAGGTATCCGGACTATCCGGCGCAGATCTTTCTGGGCTACGGTGAAACCCTTTCAGAATCTGAGATGCAGCTTTTCACCGACATCAACAAGAAACACAGAAGCAGCGTTTCCGTGATTCTCGATCGTGGGGATGACGAAGAAATCTGCTCTGCGCTCGGCGGATGTGAAATGCGCCGTGCAGGAGGTGTCCTATGAGCGAATCGATAAAAAACATCGTGCTGGTGAGCGCGAGCCCCAAGGTGGATCAGGATTGGGCAGTCTCATCTTTTCTCGCCAAGCGCGGCGAACTGTTGCTAAACGACAAGACGCTTGACTTCAAAGCGATTGCCGATATAGCTATTGATGTGAAAACGATATATGTTCGCAGCTCGCTGATGCACCATAAAACGGAACAGGCGTTTGATGAACTGCAAAGCGCGGACGCAATCGTATTGATCTTTCCGCTGTACTTTTTCTGCATGCCGGCAATGCTCACGCGCTTTTTGCAGGATTTTGTAGTGAAGTATCTTTCAGCAACGCATGTTGCCTCCGTCTACGCAATCGTGAACTGCGGATTTCCCGAGCCGGAGATCAATCAGGAAGCCATGCGGGTTGTGGAATGCTTTGCGCAGCAGACGGGGCGCGTGTTTCTCGGCGGCGTCATGATCGGCGGCGGAGGCATGCTCATCGGTGCGCAAGCTGCCCCCTTCATGCGCCCGGTTTTCGAGCATGTCGACGACTTGTTTTCGCGATTAAAGCGTAATACGCTTCTCGAGCAGCAGGATACGATGCTGATCACGCAGATTGCGCCAAAGTTTCCAAAATGGCTCTATTTCGTTGGCGGCAACTCCGGCTGGAAATCGATGGCGCGAAGGAACAAACTAAAAATACGCGAGATTTACCGCCAGCCATATCAGCGCTAAACTGCAACGAACCGCCGGAATTTAATCCGGCGGTTCGTATGTTTTTGCGTTGATGCGATGCTATTTTGCTCCAGTGGCTTCTTTTCCTTATGCAGGAAGCGTTGTCAAATTGACTTCATCTGACAGTCAAACGTTTTTTTCTTCAGCTGTCGATGATCCGCATTGACGCTTTTATTCGGTAAAGCTACAATGAATGCGATAGTATCTTTCTTAACGCATCGAAAACACTGGGAAGATTATCGAAAGGACGCGTATGATTGCTTTTCAGGATCAGGTCTTTGCGCTGGAAACAAAGCGAACGAGCTACATCTTCCGCGTTACACATTTCGGGCACCTCGAGCACATCCATTATGGAGAGCGGGTGCCGCGCGATGAAACCGAGCCGCTTGTAACCAAGCGCAATATCATGCACGGCAGCTCCGTGCTGTATTCCCCACAGGACAGCGCCTACTGTCTGGACAATCTTCCACTTGAATGGTCGGGCATCGGCTGCGGGGATTATCGTCAGACGCCGTTGGAAGTGAAGCTTGCAAACGGCACCTACCGCACGGACTTTCTATACGAATCTCACCAAATCGTGCAAGGCTGTGTACCCATGGAGACGCTGCCCTCTGCCTATGACGAAACGAACGCGGCGCAAACGCTGATTGTCACGCTTGCTGACCGCGCAGGAGGGTTAGAGCTTCTGCTGTATTACTCTGTCTTCCCCGCTGTCGATGTCATCACACGGCGCGTGGTGCTGATCAACACGGGCGAAGGCGCGGTCTCGATTCGCAGAATCATGAGTCTATCGCTCGACATGGAAAACGAAGGCTTCTCCCTCGTTACCTTCGACGGCGCGTGGATCAAAGAGACGCATCGGCACGATCGCAAGCTGCAATATGGGCAATTCGTCAACTCCTCCGTCACAGGCGCCTCCAGCAACCGCCACAATCCGGGTTTTTTGCTGTTTGCTGACGGCGCGACGCAGTCCCACGGGCGGGTCTACGGCTTTAACCTCATCTATAGCGGCAATCACATTGGGCTTGCGGAACTTTCGCCCTTCGATCTGATTCGCGTGCAACTCGGCATCAATCAAAACTGTTTTGAGTGGGAACTTGCTCCCGGGGCGCAATTCGAAACGCCGGAAGCGGTGATGACCTTCTCGCCCGACGGATTCAACGGCATGAGCGCGCACTTTCATGATTTTGTGAATGCGCATATTGTGCGTGGAGACTGGAAGGGCAAAGAACGCCCTGTGCTCATTAACAACTGGGAAGCCTGTTTTTTTCGATTCACCCGTAGTAAGCTCCTGCGTCTTGCGCGGCAGGCAAGGCGACTCGGCGTAGAGCTGTTCGTGCTCGACGACGGCTGGTTTGGCAAGCGGAACGATGATCACGCAGGCCTTGGCGACTACGACGTGAACAGAAAGAAGCTGCCCCGGGGTATGAAATCCTTTGCCGACGAGATCCGCGCGCTTGGTCTGCGATTCGGGCTCTGGTTTGAGCCGGAGATGGTGAATTCCGACAGCGATCTTTTCCGCGCGCATCCGGAATATGCGGTGACCACGCCGGGCAGAACGCCGCTGCTTGGCCGAAACCAGCTCGTGCTCGATCTATGCAATCCCGACGTGCGGGACTATATCGTAACAAATGTTTCACAGATACTGGACGACGCAAAGATCGACTATGTCAAGTGGGACATGAACCGCCACATCAGCGACGCCTGCTCCCCCGTGCTCGCCAATCAGGGCGAATTTTATCATCGCTACATCATGGGGCTTTACGATGTGCTCACCCGCATCTTCGCTCCGCGAGAGCAGATACTCTTTGAGTCATGCTCCAGTGGCGGCAACCGCTTTGACCTCGGCATGCTCTGCTTCTCGCCGCAGGTGTGGTCAAGCGACGACACGGATGCGATTGAGCGGCTGAAAATTCAAGAGGGCTTGAGCTATCTCTACCCGCTCTCCTCGATGGGCGCGCATGTCTCCGCCTCGCCAAACCAGCAGACCCTGCGGCAGACTTCGATCTCAACGCGCTTCAATGTCGCAAGCTTTGGTTGCCTCGGTTACGAGCTGGATTTAAAGCACCTCACAATGCTGGAGCGCAAAGAGGTACGCGAGCAGATTGCGTATTACAAGCAGCACAGGCGCACGCTGCAATACGGCCGCTTCATCCGGCACGACACGCCAATGACGAACAAGGTTTACTGGCAGACGGTTTCGCAAGATCAGCACAGCTCCCTCGCGGGCGCATTTCAGTCGCTCGCGCAGGCCGCGGAGGGCAACGATGTGCTGCCGCTCGCAGGGCTGAGCGAAACTGCGCGCTACCGCATGCAGACCAAACCACAGCGTGTGTTCATTCGCCGCTTTGGCGGGCTGATCAACCATCTGCTGCCTGTTGCCATCAACCCCAACGGCGCGCTCTTTCGCTGGGTCGACCGGCTGTATGCCATGGGTGATTGTGTGGAAACTTATACCGCAAGCGGAAAAACGCTCATGCAGGGCGTGCACCTGAATAACCAGTTTGTAGGCACAGGGCACAACCAAAACATCCGTATGCTCGGGGATTTCGGATCGAGTCTTTATCAAATCGAAGCGCTAACTGAGAAGAATGATTAAAATGAACGAGTCGTGCAAATATCACTTGCAAAAAATCTCGAAATAATATTTAATGAACAAAATGGTTTTTTACTGTTTGATAATTAGAGAAGCAGGGAGCCATATATTCTTGTCCGCTGGTTGACGCTGGCAGGCGCCTTTTGCTAGAATAAGAAAACTATCTTTTCGAGGAGGATACCACAGTATGCCCGATCATAAGATCGTACTCAGTGCGGATACCCCCTGTGACATCGGTGACGAGCTGCGGCAACGATATCACGTTTCGCTTCATCCGCTCCACATCATTCTAGACGATAAACAGTATACGGACGGCGTGGACATCACCTCCGAAGCGCTGTATGAGGCATGGTGGAAACGCAAGCTGTTGCCCCGCACCGCGGCTATCAATCCCGATGAGTATCAGCGCAATTTTGCGTCATTTCTGGATCAGGGGTACGAAGTAATCCACATCTCCCTTGGCTCTGGGCTTTCCAGCTCCAACCCCAACGCGCAGATTGCGGCAGACGCGCTTAAGAGCCAGGGCAACGTTTATGTCATCGACTCCTGCTCGCTCTCAACCGGCTTTGGCCTGCTCGTTTGCGAGGCTGGCGAGCGGATCAAGGCGGGAATGTCGGCAAAGCAGGTCGTGAAGGAAGTCACCGCGCTTACGCCGGATACACGCGCAAGTTTTATCCTCGACACGCTGGAATTTATGCGCGCGGGTGGGCGCTGCTCGAGCATCGCGCAGATCGGCGCGGCGCTGATGAACCTGAAACCAACCATCATCGTCCGCAACGACCGTCAGGGCAGCATGGTCGTCGGCAAGAAATACATGGGCAAACTCGCCCCGTCGCTGATGAAGTATGTCGACGACCAGCTCAAGAACAGAACCGATCTGGTGCTTGATCGAGTGTTTGTGACGCATTCCGGGATGGATGATCCGGCGATTATTGACAAGGTCGTCGCACGCATCCGCGAGCTGCAGCCCTTCAAGGAGATTTTCGTCACGCAGGCGAGCTGCACCATCAGTGCGCACAGCGGGCCAAATACGCTGGGCGTTCTTTTTCTCACCAAGCCCGGTTCGGTGGCTGCAAACTAAACCATCAAGCAAAACAAAAGACGGCGCTGGCCGTCTTTTTTATCACTATGTCCCATTCGATTGTCAAGTGCAAGTTTCATCTATAGATCATCCCGTTCCACAATCTCCAAGAATACCGCCGCAATTTGCGGGTCAAACTGCGATCCCGCGTTTTTGCGAATCTCTTCCAGCGCAGCCGCGTGCGACAGCGCCTTACGATAGACGCGATCTTCCGTCATGGCGTCGTAAGCATCTGCAACGGCAAGAATGCGCGACAGCAGCGGAATCTTCTCGCCTACAATACGATTGGGATATCCGGTGCCGTCCCAGCGTTCGTGGTGTGTCAATATCAGCTCAGCAATCGGCGCAAAGTCCGGCGAGGCCATTGCGATGCGATAGCCAATCTCCGGATGCGTCTTCATGATCGCGGTCTCTTCCTCGTTCAGCGGGGCGGGCTTGTTCAAAATTTGGTCGCTGATGCCGATCTTACCGATATCGTGCAAAATGGCAAACAAACGAAGCTTATCAAGATCGTCATGCGATAGATCCAGCCGCTTTCCGACGATGGCGGAGAGTTCGCCGATGCGCTCTGCGTGCGCCTCCGTTTCGAAGCTTCTTTCAAACAGCGTCGCCATGATGGAAGAAAGCACAGCGTTGTGATGGCTCTTTTGATCGAAGAGCTTTCTCCGCGCCATATTTGCTTCCGCATCCTTCACCACTTGCGCAAACTCGTCTTCCCGCGCGATCTTTGTGCTGCTTCCGATTGATAGGTTGATGATGAGCGTGCGATCCTTCAAACGTGCGTTGTGCGCGTCAAACGCTTCTTTCAGCATTTTCATGCGTTCTGCGCAGGCGCGCGCATCCGTATTAGGCAAAAGCAGGCCGAACTCATCGCCCCCGATGCGCGCAAGGATTTCATCCGGTCGGATAGTAGCCTTCAATACCGCAGCGGTGGTTTGAATCATGCGATCCCCTTCGTCATATCCAAACGCGTCGTTGATGAGCTTGAGCCCGTTAATATCGACAAACATAACAGAGAGCGGCAGAGCTGCATCGTTGTCGAGCATACGTTTTGCATTGTCATGATACTGTCGGTTGTGAAGTCCTGTGAGCTGGTCATGATTGCTTAAATATTGAATTTGCAGGAATTGCAGCTTCGACTTTGTGATGTCAACGATGATACCTTCCAGCGCCACTATCTTGCCGGATTCATCCAGAACCCCCTGATTGATATCGAGCACCCATTTGCGCTCGCCGGAAGCTGTCAATATTTCGTACTCAAACTGATTGCTCTCGTGTGCGGAAAGATGTTCCTGGCTGTGCGTCCAAACGGGTTCTCGATATTCCGGGCAGATGATATCGTTAAACGAGAGAATTTTGTTGTCGATGAGTTCCTCCGGCCGATAACCGGTCAGCTCAAAACAGCCCGAAGACGCAAATTGGATTGTCCAACTCCGGTCGCACGCACAGCGATACGCCATGCCAGGCAGGTTGGAGAGCAAAACGCTCTTGCTCCGTTCGCTTTCTTTCAACGCTTCTATTGTGATGCGCAGGTCGGTCACATCGACGCCCGCGGACAGCACGCCGGAGATATCCCCGTTTACATCGCGTAAAACCGTGTTGCGCCATTCGATCTGGCGTATCTCATTGCGCGCGTTGAGAATGCCGTTCTCGTTGATATCTGTCGGCTTGATGATGCCATCCAAGATCCGACGAAAGACTTCAAATACGCGCGCGCGATCCTCCTGCGGAACGAAATGCTCGATCCACAGCTTGCCGACGATCTCTTTTTTCTGCCGGCCGAGTGTTTCGCAGCCGGTGCGGTTGATCATCGTGACGCGGTCTTCGTGGTCGAAGGCGATGAACAGAACCGGCGCGATATCAAAATACGTCTGCGTTCTGTCGCGTTCCTGTATGACGATGGCTTCTGTCTGCTTGCGCTGCGTAATGTCGCGCGAAATTCCACCAACCCCCCGTTTATGATTTGTCATATCCACAGGGAAGATGATGGTTTCAAAGTATTTCCCATCGTTGGTATCTTCAATATAGAGCGGCTTCCCGCTGAGCAGCACGCTTCGATCGCGGGACTCCCAAAGCCTCGCGTCTGCGCCGGGTTTGACTTCGTTGAGTTGTTTGCCGATCAATTGGTCTTCCGAAATGCCGTAATAGCGCTGCATGTTGGTGTTTATTGCGATGTATCGAAGCGCGCTGTCTTTTAAATAGATCAGGTCATAGCTGGAGTTGAGCAGCGTTTTATAGATTGCTTCATTCTCCCTAGCAGCTTCCTGCGCCTTTACGCGCTCGGTTATATCCTGCAAGGTACCAAAGACCAACGGCATGCCGGTTGATTTTTGCAGTTCAGACTGCATCCGCACCTGAACCGTGCGCTCCGGCGCGTTGAGCTGGAGCACACGGCAGTCGAAAAAAGCTTCGCTTCCGCAGAGCGCCGCATCCTTAGCGAGCGAAAAGACGCGCTCACGATCGTCGATATTCACATGGCGAAGAAGTGTCTCATAGGTCGGCGGAAAGTGCGAATCGTCCAAATCGAGAATGCGGATAGCCTCATCGGAAAACCGAAACTGCTCTTTGTCAACATCGTATGAGAAGCTTCCGATGTGCGCGATGCGTTGCGCTTCCTGTAGGGCGGATTCGTTCTTCTGCCGGTCGCTGCTCTCGCGATAGGCCTTTCGGAGGCTTGAATACACCAGTGCGAAAATCAGAATCGCTGTCGCCGTGACGAACCCGAGCCCTTTGAAGATGCTGATCATAAAAACAACCGGATTCTCAGAATACGAGCTGATCAACACAAGCTCGGAGGCGACGATCCAGACGTATCCAAAGAGCACATAGACAACCGTGATCAGAAGCGATCTGCCAAGAGCGCCCCCGGACTTTTTTGTTCGCATGCTGTCGGATTGCTTCATGAGAGCTCCTCCCGATGCAATTGCCGATTGTGCGCAATGATTATCTGTTTGAACTTAAACTTCGCAATATAATTATCATACTGTCTTGCTACATTTTATGCAATTAAAATTTCGACCACAGGTGCATTTTGTTGTTGAAACGCGTCATTCTAGTCTGCGATATAGGAAAATCTACGGTAGCTTTGCCCGTCCCGCTCCACAATCTCATTCCACATGGCAGATGGGCGAACCCATACGCCGTGCTCCCCGTAAAGCGCGCGGTAGACCACCATCGACTCCAGCGTTTCGGAATGCTTCGCGAGATACAGCACTTCATATTCGTTTCCCTTGAAGTGGCGATACCGCCCGATCTTGATCTCTTCCATTCTATCTCCTCATACTCTATGATACGACGAACACGGCCTGCACGAGAAACATATGCAGCGCGGTGCCGCAGCCGATGCTGAGCAGCACATTTTTGCGCCAAAGGTGTATAAAAACGATGAACGCAATCGAAATCAACTCCGGCAGCCCATGCGGATTAACTTGGATGGAGATATCTTTCAGACAATAGACGACAAGCAGCCCCATCATGACCGGCGGAAGTACACTGCCGAGATAGGTAACAATTTGAGGCGGCTGCTTGCCTTCCGGAAAGAGCACAAACGGGGTAAAACGCGTCGCCATTGCGCCAAGCGCAACCGCAAGCACCGTCAGGATGATCTGCACAGGGGCTAATTGCATAGCTTCTTCCTCCCCGCGATCAGCGTGATTAAGATGATCGCCAGCGCAGGCAGCACCATGTTTTCCGCGCCAAAGACCAGGCGCGAAAGCAGCGCGCAGGCGATGCCGATCAACCCGAGAATCCAGTTTTTGCCGTTTTTCACCTGCTCGATAAATAGTACGACAAAGAGCGCGGTTAAAGCAAAATCAAGGCCCTTCATATCAAACGGCATCAGGCCACCGAGCAATCCGCCAATGAGCGTGCCAAACACCCAATACAGGTAATCGAGCAGCGATATGCTCAGGTAGAAATACTTCGGCTCAATGCCCTCCGGTGGATCGACCGAGGAGACGATGGAGAACGTCTCGTCGCAGAGCGTATAGATCAAAAATCCTTTGATCTTGCCAAATCCTTTGTACTTCCCAAGCATCGAGAGCCCGTAAAACAAATGCCTTGCATTGACCAACAGGCTCAAAATCAGCGCTTCCAGCGGTTGAAACGCGGTTGTCAGCAGCGTGATGGCCACAAACTGCATACTGCCGCAGAACGCGACCGCGCTCATGAGAACAGACCACTGCGGACCATATCCCTTGTCCAGCATCAGCATGCCATAGGCAATGCCCAGCACGAGAAAACCTGCAAGAACGGGCAGCGTATGCCTAAATGCGGCGGAAAGCGCGCGCAGAAACCGATTTTGATTGGAATCGCCCAACGTGAATCACCACTCTCTCGACATCCTGATTAATAACATCAACACAAAACAGCCGACGGGTGATCGCCGCCGGTTGCTTTGATGGTTGCGCGAGTTAAAATGCGTTCGATTTCCGGCTCATTCATCCAGAATCGAAGCGCCTTTTAGCAGCTGTGCCGCTGCCCATTCAACAAACTGCTTCGCAGCGCGCGGCGTTCTGCCGCCCGCGCGAATCGCCCACTGCACAGCACCACGGTCCAGCTCTTCCGACCGAACACACAGCGATTTTTCCAGCGCAAGCGCGCGCACAATAGAAAGAAACTGCGCCTGATCGGGCGCAATGAAACTCACGGACTGATCAAAGCGGTCATAAAGCGAAAGCTTTTCCTGCTTGGTGTCCCCCGCGTGCACATCGTCCACATCCACACTGCGCTCGGAGAAGGTTTCTTTCACCAGATGACGGCGGTTGGATGTTGCGTAGATGCGACAGTTCTCAGGCCTTGCGATCACGCCGCCTTCTAGCACCGACTTGAGCGCGGAAAATGCCGCGTCGTCCGAGGAAAACGAAAGATCGTCGAGAAAGAGAATGAACCGCAGCGGCACCTCACGAAGCTGCTCCATAATTGCGGGAAACGAAGAGATGCTCCCCTTTGTGACCTCTATGATGCGAAGTCCTTTCGCGCGGTATTCGTTCGCAAGCGCTTTGATGGTGCTGCTCTTGCCTGTTCCCCGGTCACCGTAGAGCAACAGGTTTCCGCCGCCGCGCCCCTCGACAAAGTCTATGGTGTTCGCCGCGACCAGCCCGCGCTCGTATTCATACGATTTCAGGTTGTCGAGGCGAATCGGGTCGGGATTGAGAATTCCTACGAGCTTACTATCCCAGCGAAACGCGCCGAATTGGGCAAACGCGCCGTAGCCGTTAACGCGGTAGAATAGTTCTAATTCGGTTAACATGAGTGCTGTGCCAACTTGCGAGAAGCTGTTTTGACTTGCGTATTCCGGCAAAGTTGAAATCCATTCAGCGCCCTGATCGCTTCCGTGGGAAAGAACCACTTCTTTCAACTCCGCCGCCGTTACACTCGCGACAGTGCAAAGTGTTTTTAAGTCAAACTCTGCTGCTTTGCGCAGCGTCTGATAGGCGTCGCCTTTTTCACCCCTCGCCGCTGCACGGGAAAAGGCGTTGTCGTCAAAGCGAATCAGGCGCTCCAGACGCGCCGCAAAATCGAGCGATCCCGTCTCTATTGAAAGTTGCTGCAAGAATGCACCGTAGCTTTCGCAAAACAAATCGGCAGCGCCGCTTTGCGCGCTGTTGAGCGCGCACGCAAAGCGGGCAACCGTTTCGTTCTGCAATATGGAACGGTAAACCGTCAGCGCGTTTAATTGGAGTTTTACCGCATTCAGGTCTAACAACATTCGCTCCTATACTTGCACAGTAAAACTTGCTATTTTTTCAGGAAGGTCATCTGACTTCTGAGCTGCTGACCGACCTTGACGAGCTGCGTGTCTGCGCCCTGCCGCTTCATGGCGTTGAAATGCGGGCGACCGACGCGGTTTTCGAGAATCCAATTGCGGGCAAAGGTGCCATCCTGGATCTCGGTGAGCACTTTCTTCATCTCCATGCGGGTCTCATCGGTGATGATACGCTTGCCGGTGACATAGTCGCCATATTCCGCGGTGTCGCTAATGGAATAGCGCATGCGCTCAAATCCGCCGGCGTAGATGAGGTCGACGATGAGCTTCATCTCGTGGATGCACTCAAAATAGGCGTTCTCAGGCGCGTAACCCGCCGCAACCAGCGTTTCAAAGCCTGCCAGCATGAGCTCCGTCACACCGCCGCAGAGCACTGCCTGCTCGCCAAAGAGATCGGTCTCCGTCTCTTCGCGGAAGGTGGTTTCGAGAATGCCCGCGCGCGCGGCACCGATACCCGCGGCATACGCAAGGGCTGTTTCCTTCGCCTTGCCGGTGAAGTCCTGCTGCATCGCGATCAAGGCCGGAACGCCAGCGCCGCGCTGATACTCGCTGCGGACGGTGTGCCCCGGGCCTTTCGGGGCGACCATAATCACGTCAACATTGGCGGGCGGCACGATCTGGCCGTAGTGGATATTAAAGCCGTGTGCAAAGACTAGCGTGTTGCCTTCCATAAGTCCTTCCACGATACTGTCGGTATATAGGGCAGCCTGCTTTTCGTCGTTGACGAGAATCATGATCACGTCCGCAAGCTTCGCCGCGTCCTTTGCCGTGTAGACCTTTAGGCCCGCTTCTTCGGCAGACTTCCAGGATTTGCTGCCCTGATAAAGGCCGACGATGACGTTCACGCCGCTCTCCTTGAGGTTGAGCGCATGCGCGTGGCCTTGGCTGCCGTAGCCGATGACCGCGACGGTCTTGTTCTTGAGGTGCGCGAGGTTGCAGTCGCTTTCGTAATACATCTTAGCCATTGGGTTTTTCCTCCAAGTTTTTTTGAATCAATTACGGCATGCGCCGTGATGTTTAAAAAGGGCTTCTTCGTTGCCCGATTTTTCTATTGGAAAAGGTGATCGCTTAAACACAAATCTTAGTCCTGATTGGCTGCCATCACGTGCGCGTTTTCAATCGCGATAGTGCCGGTTCGCACCGTCTCGCGGATGCCGTAGCGCTCAAGCATGCTCTCAAGCCTGCGCACCTGTTCGGACGAATCCGCGTATTCTACGATCAGCATCTCATGCGACACATCGATGACTTTTGCGCCGAAGATCTTGGTGATCTGCAACAGATCGGAGCGGTTATCAGAGGTGGCGTTGACCTTGAGCAGGATGAGCTCGCGGTTGATGAACTCTCCCTCGGTTAATATCTTCACCTCGATGACGTCGATGAGCTTGCAGAGCTGCTTTTCGACCTGATCGAAGATCTCCTCGTCCCCGTCCACTACGATGGTCATGCGGGAAACTGCGGGATCGCTCGTTGTGCCGACTGCCAAACTATGGATATTATACGCCCTACGCGAAAACAAACCAACGACTTTGTACAAGATTCCTGCGTGGTTTTTCACGAGGACGGACATCGTGATCTTCATGGGTTTTCCTTCCATATGAACTCCTTCCTTACGCCGTCTCGATGAGTCGGCAGACGATATCTCCCATTTGCTGAGTGCCGATGGATTCCTTGCCCGCCGCGATGTCGGCGGTGCGCCAGCCTTCTTCGAGGGCAAGCTGTACCGCGCGCTCGATGGCGTTTGCCGCCTCCTGCTGGTTGAGCGAGTAGCGCAGCAGCATCGCGCAGGAGAGAATGGTTGCCAGCGGATTGGCGCTGCCCGTGCCAGCGATATCCGGCGCGGAGCCGTGAATCGGCTCATACAACCCCAGCGTGCCGTCGCCTAGCGAAGCGGAGGGCAGCATGCCGATGGAACCCGTGATCATGCTTGCTTCATCCGAGAGGATGTCGCCAAACATGTTGCTCGTGACCACAACGTCAAAGCGCGCGGGATTACGCACGAGCTGCATGGCTGCGTTGTCGACGAGCATATCGTCATACGCCACTTCCGGGTATTCCTTTGCGAGGCGGTGCATCGTCTCGCGCCAGAGACGGGAGCTTTCCAGCACGTTTGCCTTGTCAACGCTGGTGAGCTTACCGGAGCGCCTCTTTGCGGCTTCAAACCCGATTCTGCCGATGCGCTCTACCTCCATGACGGAGTAGCGCTCGGTATCGTAGGCTTCTTCCCCGCGCTCGCCCTTGCTTCTGCCGCGTTCGCCAAAGTAGATGCCGCCAGTCAGCTCGCGCACCATAAGGATATCGAGCCCGTTTTGGACGATTTCCGCCTTGAGCGGGCAGGCGTCCTTGAGCGGGTCAAATAGCACCGCAGGGCGAAGGTTGGCGTAAAGGCCGAGTGCCGAGCGGATGCCGAGAAGTCCTGCTTCCGGACGAAGATGCCCTGGCAGCGTTTCCCACTTTGGACCGCCGACTGCGCCAAGCAGCACCGCGCTGCTGGCTTTGCAAACGCGTATGGTCTCCTCCGGCAGTGGTACGCCCGTTGCGTCAATAGCGCAGCCGCCCATCAGTACTTCGTGATAGTTCAGCGCAAAGCCGAACCGCTTTGCCGCGACGTTGAGCGCCTTGATGGCTTCTTTGACGATTTCGGGGCCGATGCCGTCTCCGCGGATGACCGCAATGTTATAGTTCATCATCGTCATCCTCTCTTTACAGACTTCCTGTTTTGATGGCGTTCATGAGGCCGCCCGCGGCGATGATGCCCTGAATGAACGGCGGGAAAGGTTCGCCCTGATAGCGCTCATTACGGGTGAGGTTGTTAATCACGCCCGTGTCAAAGTCTACGCTGACCTTGTCGCCCGCCTGAATCTTCTCGCTCGCCTCCAGGCATTCCACGATGGGCAGGCCGATGTTGATGGCGTTGCGGTAAAAGATGCGCGCAAACGTCGCCGCGATGACGCAAGAAATTCCAGATTCCTTGATGGCAATCGGTGCATGCTCACGCGAGCTGCCGCAG
>JAUYTF010000379.1 GCA_030695285.1 Eubacteriales bacterium
CATGTACTATATAACATTAGAATACACGTACGAAGTTGAACTGGACGGGAACAGACTAGATGCAAGATTCCTCATACATGAAGTTGATGAAACCTACTATCTTGATGTTGTTATTTGTGGAAGTAGTAAGGCTCAAATCATCGGTGGATTGGAATACATTCAGAAGGTTATTGATGAGTCTGTTATTCCAAAACACTATATAGTAATAATCTCATATGACGCTATTTCTGAGTACTATTGCAACAAAATCTATCCAAAGCTAAACGAATTGGAGAGAAATCTCCGTAAGTTGTTGTTTAATATCTATGTTGTTAACTTCGGGCCAGCCTACTACCAAACGACTATTAGCAACGACTTGCAAAACCAAGTAAAGAAAAACATACAAGCTAAAGGGAATGCTGAAAACATTGCAACGGAACGGTTGAAAAAATTCTTTTACTCAATGGAATTTGCACAAATTCAGCAAATGCTATTTGTATCACAATGGTCAGAGGTTGATGAGAAGGCGAAGGCGGCCTTTCTAAGAAAGCACAAAGATCTTTCAAAGTTGACAGATGGCGAACTGAGGAAAGAATTTTCAGAAATTGCCCCGAAGAGTGACTGGGAGAGATTTTTTGCAGACAAGATGGATGCCGATGTTATACAATCTTTGATTAATGAAATTCGTAAAAGTCGTAACAATATTGCACACTGTAAATTTTTCTATAAAGCAGAGTTTAAATCCTGTTCTAAGGCTATGGATCGATTTAACAATGCTGTTAATTCAGCGATTGCCACAACCGAACATAAAGATTTTGCCAAGAAAAGTCACGAGACCTTTATAAGTGCGTTTTCTGGCTTTAAGGCTCTTATTGAGGACTACAACACGATTATTAAAAAAGCACTCAACCCTGCAATCCAATTATCTCAGCAATTCAACGAAATGCTTGTTCCTATTAGAGAGGATTTAGCAAGAAATGCGTCAATGCTTCAGGAAGCGTTTCAACCTACGAAACAATTCTTGGAGGCGTTAAGAGAAATTATACCGACAATCTCTTCATCATCAGATTTAATATATGATCCAAAATCTAGCACGAATAATGCTTCGAAGGATGATGAAAATGGACAAGTTGGTCAAAACGAAGATGATACCGAGTAGGAAAAAAAGAATACAGCACGTCTAGAGTGGCATGCTTTCAACCTTCAACTTGCTGTTGTTCACATGCGAAAAATAGGGTATGATATATCTGTAATTTTTTAAGATTCAGGGGGTCTGGGACTATGAAGAGACGATTTCGGCATGGACTGATCCTGTTTGCCGTTCTTCTTTGCTGCCTCACGCTCGGGGCGTATTCCCTTGCGGACGCGGGCAACTTCTCCGGCGGTTCCGACTGGGGCGGCGGTGGTTCCGACTGGGGCGGCGGCAGCACCAGCTGGGATACCGGTTCGAGCTGGGATACCGGCTCTGGCTGGAGCAGTGGCTCGACTTACGACAGCGGTTCCTATTCCGGCGACGGCTCTGGAAGCTCGCTTGGCTGCATGGGCGGGAACTTATTCACGGTGATCATCATCGTGATTGTCGTCATCACCGTTCTACGCTACATGCGCTCAGGCAAGCAGGGCGGCGGACAAAATGTTTATACCGCCACGCAGGAAGGCCCCGGCCTCCCGCTGGACACCCTCAAGCAGAACGACCCGAATTTCAACGAGCAGGCGCTGCTCGAGAAGGTCGGCAATCAGTATATCCAGATGCAAGACGCTTGGCAGGAAAAGAAATGGGAGCCGATGCGCGCCATCATGACCGACGCGTTGTACAATCAGATGGCGCGGCAGTTGCAGGCGCTCATCGACGCAAAGCAAACCACCCATGTCGAACGCATCGCCGTGCTCGAAACGCGCATTGTGCGCTACGCAATCGAGGGGGACAACGACGTGCTCGTCGTGCGGCTCTCTACACGCATCACAGACTACACCACGGACGACCGGACGGGCAATCTCGTCAGCGGTAGCACGACGCGGGAGCTCTTCATGGTCTACGACTGGAAGCTGATCCGTCAAAAGGACAAAAAGACGCTGGATCATCCGAGCGTCACGCAGATCAGCTGCCCGAACTGCGGCGCGCCGCTGGATATCAACCACACCGGCAAATGCCCGTATTGCGGAACGGTCGTCACCCTCGGAGATCACGACTGGGCGCTCTCTGTCATCAAGGGTATTTCTCAGAGAACGGTCGGCAACTAAACTCACCCAAGAGGACACAAACACAAACCGCCGCCTGAAGCAAAGTCAGACGGCGGTTTCTTA
>JAUYTF010000385.1 GCA_030695285.1 Eubacteriales bacterium
CGTAATCTGGGGAAAAATCCAATACGTTCAGGTCAGCACTTTTGATATAGCGTTTCTCAATGGCGATACCGATCAGCACAGAAAACACGCTCTTTGTCACCGAATACATATGAATAGCGTTATCACCTGAGTATCCGTGAAAGTAGTTTTCATATCGTTTTTCACCGCTTTTTTGTACAATTATGCCCGCGATATTGTTGTAGCGACTGTTAATTGTCTCTTCAAGCTTTATGATTCGATCCTGATTCATTTTATCAGTCTCTCCTTTTTTTGATTTCAAGGATATCCCTGAAACAAAGAGTAAAGGCATTAAAAATCAGAATCAAGGCCTATTTAAAATAAATTTTAGATGTTTTTTCTCTTCCTCGCTAAGGTACAAAAAAGACGGTCTCGCCGCCTGCCGTGCCGTCTTATTATGCTGCTCATCCTTTATTCGGTCTCAAATACCCCAGCACCACTTCCCACGCGCTCTTCATGAAATATCCCAGCGCGCCTTTGCCCTCCGCGTGGTTGTCGAGGTCAACATCGCTCGCGCGACTGCGCAAAAAGCCCACGCGGTAGGCGAAGTTGTGCATGAGCCACTCATGCAGGAGTGAGCGCTCTGTCCGCTGCCACTTTGGTTCGCTGGGATGCGCTTGGTTATATGCGAGCATGGCGCGGATCACCTCGCGCTTGACGCGGTTTTTACGGATGCGGTAGGAGTCAAAAATCCGAAATGACGGGTTTTCGGTAAAGCGGTCGTCATAGACCGCGATCTCGCCGCGCGATTTTGCCGCGTGCGCCGCGTCCCGATCCAGCGCAATCGTGAGATTCTCTCCGCAGGGGAGCGTATGTGTGAAGTTCTTCTCCTGTTGTTCCATGCCAAAGAGGGTAACAATCCGGCGCATAAAAGTCAACCGAAATCGTGCCGCTATGCAGGCGCGCGGCTTGCTTTTTTCCGGCACGGTCGGTATGATAAATGGAGCTTATCCGCGCTGGCAAGCGTAGATTGTTTTTGATCTGTTTGTGTTCATGAATCAAAAAGCAGCGTGTCCGCGCAGGCAGGCGCATCATATTGGAGGCAAAAAGAAATGTACAAATCCCTGATCGAACAACACTTTGACGAGCAACTTTCCGCGCTGGGCAAGCTCATCGCGTTTCCGAGCGTTTCCAAAGGCACGCCGGAAGAGGGCATGCCGCTGGGTCGGCCAATTCACGACGCACTCACCTACACACTCGATCTCGCGCGTGAGATGGGCTTTTCCGCCCGCTCGCTGGACGGCTACTGCGGCGTAATCGACTACGGCGAGGGCGACGAGATGCTCATGATCATGGCGCATCTGGACGTTGTCCCCGCCGGCACGGGCTGGAGCAGCGATCCCTTCACGCTCACGCAAAAAGACGGCCGCCTCATCGGCCGCGGCGTGATGGACGACAAGGGACCTGCAATCTCCTCGCTCTTTGCGCTGCGCGCCATCAAAGAAGCGGGCGTTTTGCTTCGCCGCCGCGTGCGCATCTTTCTTGGGTGCGACGAGGAGCGCGGCTGGAGCTGCATTGCCCGCTACAAGCAGACCGAGCCAAATCCCACGCTGGCCTTTACGCCGGACGGGCAATACCCCGTCATCAACTCCGAAAAGAACATCGGCCAGACGACCTATTATAAAAAACTCTCCGGCAGCGAAGTGCGCATCTCCTGCGGCACCGCGCCGAACGTCATCCCCGGCGAAGCAGTGGCATACCTTCCCTTTACGCCTGAAGCCGTGGATGCCAAGCACGGCATGCTGCTCAGCGGCAAAGAGGGCGAGCTTCGCGCCGTGGGCCGCGCTGGTCACGCCTCCACTCCGCAGGACGCGCAAAACGCGCTGCTGGCGCTGCTAGACGCGCTCAAGGAGCAGCCGCTGTACGCCGAGGACCTCGCAACCGCTTCTTCCCTTGCCGCGCTCTTGGCGTTTGACCAGCATGGCGAAGCCTTCGGGCTCGACATCTCCGACGCCTCCGGCAGGCTCACGCTCTCGCCCAATATGATCGAGTGGAACGAAAACGGCGTGTCCATCACGCTGGACTGCCGCTTCCCCTTTAGCGTTTCACCCGAGCAGCTGCTCGCCGCCGAGGACGAGAAGTTTGCGCAGATCGGCTTTGCGCGCACCTATCAGCACGTCTCAAAAGGGCACTACATCGAGCCCGACTGCGAGCTGGTCAACACGCTGCTGGACATCTACAGCGAAGCTACGGGAAAGAAGGCAAAGCCGCTCTCCATCGGCGGCGGCACCTATGCCCGCTCGTTTGAAAACGCGGTGGCGTTCGGCGTGGAGCCGGAGGGTGAGCCCGCGCAGGCGCATATGCCGGACGAGTCCTGCCTCGTGGAGAGCGTTCGTTTCGATACGCAGCTCATCGCCGAAGCGATCAAACGGCTGGCGGGAAAGTAAAGAAACAGTATGCGAAAAGAGAGGCGTTGCCTCTCTTTTCGCATATAAGAAATCAGATCGCCCGTTCGTAGATCGCTTTTGCGTCCGCTTCGTAGATCTTCTTGAGTCCGCCGACGGGGCGGCCGCTGCCGTCCGGCGCATGGGTGGTCACCCGCGCCATGTCCGCAATCTGTGCGGGGTCTACGCCTAGTTTCACGAGCCTGCTGGGTAGCCCGAGGCGCGAGAAGAACGTCTCCAGCGCGGAGATGCCGCTCTCGATGGTGGCGGCGACGGCTTTCGGCTGGTCTTCCTGCCCCATGACGCGCACGGCAAAGTCATAGAAGCGCTTGGGGTTCACGCGCCAGACATAGCGCATCCACGCGGGCGTAAGCACCGCTAGGCCCGCGCCGTGGGTCACGCCGAAGCGCACGGTCGGCTGATAGCTGAGCTTGTGGCATGCCCAGTCGTGCTCTCTGCCTACGCCGAGCATATTGTTGTGCGCAATCGTGCCGCAGAGCGCAACCTGGCACCAGGAATCGTAGTCCGAAGGATCGGCAACCACCTTTTCGCCAAAGGTGAGCAGGGTTCTGATCGTCGCCTCGCTCAGCGCGTCGGAAAGCTCCGTGTGCTCGGTGTTCGAAAAATACCGCTCAAAGATGTGGCTCATCATGTCCGCAACGCCCGCCGCAATCTGAAATTTCGGAATGCTCTCAAACAGCGCCGGATCGATCACGGATAGCACGGGGCGGCTCCATTCGCGGTTGTAGCCGCATTTCTTCTGCGTCTTGTAGTTGCTCAGCACCGTGCTGTTGCTGGCTTCCGAGCCCGCGGCGGGGAAGGTTAACAGGCACGCGACGGGAAAGGCGCCCGTGGTCTCAAGCTGCTTTTCATACACGTCCCAAATGTCGAGTTCCGGGTTTTTCAGCCCCAGCGCGATGCCCTTGCCGGAGTCGATGACCGAGCCGCCGCCGATGCAGAGCACGAGCTCCACGTTTTCGCGGCGGGCCAGCGCGATGCCCTCGCGCACGAGTTCCACGTCCGGGTTCGGAATCACGCCGCCGAGCGTCACATACGATACCCCGCTTGCGGTCAGGGAATCCGTCACCCGCTTGAGCAGGCCCGATTGTTTCACGCGGTCGCTGCCGTAGTGCACGAGCACCTTTTTCGCCAGCGGCGCGATGTGTTCGCCAATTTGATCCGCCGTGCCCTTGCCGAAGATCAGGCGCGTCGGAGCGTAAAAATCAAAATTCAACATGGTATGGTTTTATTCGCTCCTATTCCGATTTGTGTTGAAAAATCGCATGTCTTTGCGTCGCTTGTTCGCTCAAAAAGCAAACCACCACAGAATGCGCCTCTATTATAGCAGCATGGAGAACCGCGCGCCATATATTCTCCTCTGGAGTTTGTGGAGTTCTCCTCTCCTCTGGAGTTTGTGGAGTTCTCCTCTGGAGTATGTGGAGTTCTTCTCTGTAGTATGTGGAGTTCTTCTCTGTAGTTTGTGGAGTTCTCCTCTGGAGTTTGTGGAGTTCTTGCAAACGATTTTCGTTATTGTTATACTGTAATCAATTACTAGTTTGAATCGTGGAGGTAATACATGGAAAAGAAAACCGTGTCCGACGCGGCGAAGGCTGAGGCCGCGAAAAAGGCAGCCGCTGCGAAAAAGGCAGCGGAAGCGAAAAAGTCTGTGTCCAAATCTGCTCCTGCCAAGCCCGCTCCCGCCAAAGCAGCGCCAAAGAAGGCAGTCAAAGCGAAGGAAGCGGAAGAGACCGTGGAACAGATTGCCAGTCAAGCCCCCGCTTCCGGTGGAAAAGGCTCCGTCAAGGGCCTGCGCATCGGCGCCATCGTGCTCTGGGTGCTCGCACTCGCAGCGGAAGTCGCGGCGTTCTTTGCGTTTAGCTATGCCCTCCGCAACGGCGCGCAAAACTGGAACGAGCCGGAATTCCTCTACATGATCGGCGCGCTGGTAGTGGATGCAGTTTTCTGCATTGTCGCGGCCCAGCTCTGGAAGAAAGCAAACCGCATCCGTCCGAATCTTTCGGACAGCAAGCTCGTGCGCACGCTCTGGCATCAGCTAGGCGTGATCATGGTGCTCGTGTGCTTCCTGCCCATCGGCATCTTCCTGCTCGCGAAATCTGACAAGCTCAATAAAAAGACCAAGACCATACTCATTGCTATCCTCGCGGCGCTGCTCGTGGGCGCTGGCGCGGCAAGCACGGATTTTCAGCAGCCCAACGAGGCGGAAGTGCAGCAACTGCAGGAGGCCGCGCAGGCGGAAGCCATCGGCGAAGTCTACTGGACACAGTTCGGCAAGAGCTATCACTTCGACCGCAACTGCCCATACATCGTGAACAAGACACCTGCGGCCGACGGCGGCACACTGTATGCCGGAT